>NZ_JBPCSX010000097.1:0-9740 GCF_051006775.1 Mycobacterium sp. | reverse complement strand
AGGTCGTAGCGTGCGGCCAGGAACTTGCTCAGTCCGTCACGCAGAAGTTCCTGTTCACTGCTCAGGTTGAAGTCCATGTCCTACAGCCGCTTCTTTCTAAAGACCGAGGGTCGCTTTGGCCAGGATGTTGCGCTGAATCTCGTTGCTGCCGGCGTAGATCGAGCCGGCCCGGTCGTTGAAGTAACGTAGCGGCGCCACCGCCTGCCACGGCTCGCCGCTGACATAGCCGTCCGGCGGCGGGAGGTAATCAGACACCGGGCCGCCGGGCCGGGCGGCATGCGGCTGGTAGACCCGTCCGCGCGGGCCGGCGGCCTCCATGGCCAGTTCGGTGATGGCCTGACTCAGTTCGGTGGACAGGATCTTCAGCATCGACGATGCCGCACCCGGGTTGCCGCCCGCGGCGACGGTGGCCAGCACCCGGTACTCCAAGATCTCCAATACCTCGGTGCGGATGCGGACGTCGGCGAGTTTGGCCGCGAACGCGGGATCATCGATCAGCTGGCCGGCATTGGCCGCGATCCGCTCCGACATCACCGCAAGCGCGGGTGCAGCGGCGCCACCGCCGCGCTCAAACTCCAGCAGATACTTGGCCACCGTCCAGCCGTCGTCTATCTGCCCGATCACATTGGACTTGGGCACCCGAACACGAGAGAAGAAGATCTGGGTCTGCACCTCCTCGCCGGAGGTCATCACCAGCGGACGGATCTCGATACCCGGGGTCGTCATGTCGATGAGCGCGAAGGTGATGCCATGCTGCTTCTTGGCCGACCGAGTGGTGCGCACCAGGGTGAAGATCCAGTTCGCCTCCATGGCATGGGTGGTCCAGATCTTGCTGCCGGTGCAGACCAGATCATCACCGTCGTCGACGGCGGCCATCTGCAGCGAGGCCAGATCCGAGCCGGACTCCGGTTCGGAGTAGCCCTGGCAGAAGAACACCTCACCGGTGAGGATGCGGGGCAGGAAGTAGTCCTTCTGTTCGGGTGTGCCGAAGGCGATGATCGCGTGGGCCACCATGTGAATTCCCATGGGGGACAGCGACGGCGCCCCGGCGAGGGTGGACTCGCGGCTGAAAATGTAATGCTGGGTCAGCGACCAGTCGCACCCGCCGTACTGAGGAGGCCAGGCCGGGGCGGCCCAGCCGCGTTCGTGCAGGATTGCCTGCCAGGCCATGCTGGCCTCGTGGTCGGCGTACACGCTGGTCATCAGTCGGCCAGCCTGCCGCAGGTCAGGATGGAGTCTCTCGTCCAGGAACGCCCGCACTTCGTCGCGGAATTCGAGATCTTTCACCGACCACGTCAGGTCCATCCCGGCCACCTCTTATCTGATTGTTGGCCGAAACGGTAGACCGTCGGCGTGACGGGTGCCACTTTCGATGTCTCGGCCTCCGCCGGTGGTGTCATCGACCACCACCCGCCAGGAGAACCCCTCCGACCGCGCTGCTGCTCAGCAGCAGCGTGCCCCTGGACTGGACTCAGTAGCCCGGTGGCGCAGCCGCCAGTACTCCGCCTCGTCGAGGACGGGACCGTCCGGATGGGTGCGACGGCAGTGCTCGACGTAGCGTGCATAGTGGCTGTCGCCCATCAGTGCGCCGACGTACCAGCGGATCTGGCGGCCGATTTCGGCAATGCGTCCCACTGCTTCTGCACCTCCTTCTCCACGGGTGTGGCGAACAACCGAGATGGCCCGAAAAGCTTTGATGGCACTGGGGTTTCGGCGGCCGGTGGCGGGCCGTCACCGCGTATGGATCGCAGTGCCATCACCACGGCAGAGGCCACGACGATCACCACGACCACCGCGAAGACGACCGACAGCGTGCCCTGGATGAAGGTGTTACGCACCACCGCGTGTAACTGGCCGATGTCCTTGGCCGACCCGAACGACGTCTTGCCGGCATCCAGGGCGTCGCGGAACTGGAAGTGCTGGGTCCAGTAGCCCAACTTCGGATCGCCGGAGAAGATCTTCTGCCATGACGCCGTGAGCGTCACGATCAGATCCCAGAGCAGCGGAATGCCCGGAATCCAAACCCATTTCAGCAATCCCATCTTGATCACCACCACGGTGACCACCGTCAGCGCGATCGCCGCGAGCAACTGGTTGGCGATGCCGAACAGCGGAAAGAGCGTATTGATGCCGCCGAGGGGATCGGTGACACCCATGAGCAGGATCGAACCCCACGCCGCAACCACGATGATGCTGCACGCCCACGCCCCGGGTCTCCAACTCGGATCGTGCAGGCGTCGAAGCGGGCCGCCGAGGTTGCTCAGGCCGTCGGAGAGCATGAACCGTGCCACCCGGGTGCCGGCGTCGATGGTAGTGAGGATGAACAGCGCCTCGAACATGATCGCGAAGTGGTACCAGAAGGCCTTCAGCCCGCTGCCGCCGAACACCGACAGCACCTGGGCCATACCGAACGCCAGCGTGGGCGCGCCACCGGTGCGCGAGACGATCGACTTCTCCCCGACACTGGCCGCGGCGTCGCTGATCTCCGCCGGGGTGATCGGCGCCCCGGACAGTCCGAGTTGGTTGACGTAGGAGGCCGCGGTCTCGGCCGTCCTGCCGGTCTGGGCTCCCGGGGCATTGATGGCAAAGTACAGGTGCTGGTTGAGGATCGCCGCAGTGATCAACGCCATGATTGCGACGAACGACTCGGTCATCATGCCGCCGTATCCGATCAGCCGCATCTGGCCTTCCTTCTCCAGCAGCTTCGGAGTGGTGCCCGACGCGATCAGCGAATGGAAACCGGAGAGCGCCCCACACGCGATCGTGATGAACAGGAACGGAAACAGCGAGCCGGCGAACACCGGCCCGGTACCGGATGTGGCGAACTGCGAGATGGCCGGCGCCTGCATCACCGGCCGAGCCAGCAGAATGCCGACGGCCAGAAGTGCAATGGTGCCCACCTTCATGAACGTCGACAGATAGTCCCGCGGGGCCAGCAGCAACCAGACCGGCAGCACCGAGGCGGCCAGTCCGTAGATGATCAGGCACCACGAGAGGGTGACCTTGGACAGGGTGAACCACTCCGTCCCCCACCCGGTGTGATCGATCCAGCCACCGGCCACCACCGCCAGCAGCAGGAGCGCCACCCCGACCAGCGACACCTCCGAGACCCGGCCCGGACGAAGGAAGCGCAGGTACAGGCCCATGAAGATCGCGATCGGGATTGTCATCGCGATCGAGAAGACACCCCAGGGGCTTTCAGCCAACGCGTTGACCACCACCAGGCCCAGCACCGCCAGAATGATCATCATGATCACCAGAACACCGACGATCGCGGCCGCTCCACCGATCGCGCCGAGTTCGTCGCGCGCCATCTGCCCGAGGGAGCGTCCGCGACGGCGCGTCGAGATCGCCAGCACCAGATAGTCCTGGACGCAGCCCGCCATGACCGCGCCGACGATGATCCAGATGGTGCCCGGCAGATACCCCATCTGAATCGCCAGCACCGGGCCCACCAGTGGGCCGGCCCCGGCGATCGCGGCGAAGTGATGTCCGAAGAGCACCCGCCGGTCGGTGGGCAGGTAATCGGTGCCGTTCTCGTAGATCTCGGCCGGGGTTGCGTGGTCGTCGCGCGGCCGGACGATCTTCATTTCGATCAGCCGCGCGTAGAACCGAAACCCGATCACATAGGTGCAGATCGCCGCGATGACGAACCACACCGCGTTGACTGTCTCGCCACGCAGGAATGCGATCACGGCCCAGGCGACGGCGCCCAGGACCGCGACGGCGCCGAAGGCGAGCTTGTGCCTGCCGGTGATCGGCGACCGGTCGATGATCGCCACCGGGGGCAGGTTCTTGTCGGTGCGGACGAACGTGACGTCGCCGCGGACCTCCTCGATGCGGTCCGGCGGCGCGGTGGGCGCTGACACCATGCCCTCCTCAGGTCTGCGGATGCGCTGGCTGTGATCCTCCCACGGTGACCGGCTTCCCTGCCGATATCAACCGGTTGGGGGATGCGCGCACCGCTATTCCCGGCAGGCTCAACTACTTCGACCCCGAGGCGCGGGCTCGACCGAGGAGGTATGAGATGCCCGCGTGGCGATTGCGTGACTATCACGACGAGGACCTGGACCAAGCCATTCAGGTGTGGGACCAGAGCCGGGGACCCGGTTCTGCCGAGCCGGTGTTCACCGTGGCCGAGGTGATGGCGGCCGCGCGCGCCGGTCAGCCCGCGGTGGTCGCCGAGGTGGGCGACGAGGTCGTCGGAATGGCGGTGGCGCAGACCCAGGGCGAGCGGGCCTGGATCCTGTTGGTGGCGCTCAGTTCCCGGTGGCGGCACCGCGGTATCGGCAGCGCGCTGCTCTCAGATCTGGAGCGCCGGCTGCGCTCCCAGGGTGTGCGTCGCATCTGTGCGGTGCTGACGGAGGGGGCGACCGGCACTGCGGCCCTGGAGAACTCGGGCTATGCCCGCCGCGACGGACTGGTCTATTACGAGATGCTCGAGCACCTCGGTCTCGATCAGGCCAATCTGCTCGACGAACTCGGCGGCCAGATCCTGCCGCCCGGGTTATGGGGCGATATGGCGGGGATGGAGACCGAGAAGTCGATCATCGAGCGCCGCATCGTCGACCCGCTGGCCCACCCCGATATCGCGGACCGCTACGGGGTTCAGCCGCCCAAGGCGGTGATCCTGTTCGGACCGCCCGGCACCGGGAAGACCAGCTTCGCCAAGGCAATCTCGTCGCGGCTGGGCTGGCCGTTCGTCGAACTGTTCCCGTCGCGGCTGGCGGCCACCGGCAGCGGAGGACTGGCGGCCTCGCTGCGGGAGGCATTCGCCGAACTCGCCGAACTCGACGAACTGGTGTTGTTCATCGACGAGGTGGAGGAGATCGCCACCGCTCGGTCGGGGGCGTCCACCGCCGAACTGGGCGTCACCAACGAGTTGCTCAAACTGATTCCGGCGTTCCGGCAGCACGACAGCAGGTTGCTGGTCTGTGCCACCAACGCGGTGCACTCGCTGGATTCCGCCTTCCTGCGTCCCGGCCGGTTCGACTACGTGATTCCGGTGGGGCCACCCGATCAGCCGGCCCGCCGGGCGATCTGGCAGCGCTACCTGGGCGCGGCCAGTGATCATGCCAACGCCCACATCGACGTCGACCGCCTGGTCACCGCCTCGGAGTTGTTCACCCCCGCCGATATCGAGTTCGCCGCCCGGAAGGGTGCGCAGGCGGCGTTCGAGCGGGAGATGCTCGACGCTCGCGGCCAGCCGGCCGAGACCGGGGATTACCTGCGGGCGATCAGCGAGATCAGGCCCACCCTGTCCGCGGAGATGCTGGCGGAGTTCGAGCGCGGCAAGGAGGACTTCGCCCGGCTGTAGCGGATCAGCGAACGTCGATGGATACGGTGTGCCAGCCGGTGGCGCCATCCGGGATCACCCCGGCCTGATCCCCGGTCTGCACCGCACCGGTGTTGTCGGTGGCGCGCACCGACACGGTGTGCGGACCCGGGGTGGCGTTCCACGGAAACGACCACAGCCGCCAGGTGTCATTGGAGTAGGCCGCACCCAGTTGCGCCGGCTGCCAGGGCCCGTCGTCGATGCGTACCTCGACGGCTTTGATGCCGCGGTGCTGCGCCCAGGCGACACCGCCGAAAGTGGTCGGGCCCGCCGCGATCCGTGACCCGTTGCCCGGCACGTCGATACGCGACTGGGTCTTGATCGGCCCACGGGGTGACCAGCCGAGCTTCGTCCAGTAGGCCTCCGCCCGGTCGAAGCGGGTCAGCTCCAGATCGCTCAACCACTTTGTCGCCGAGACGAATCCGTACAGCCCTGGCACCACCAGCCGGGCGGGGTAACCGTGCTCCACCGGAAGGGGCACGCCATTCATCCCGATAGCCAGCATCGCGTCACGGTCGTCGGTCAGGGCCTCGACCGGAGTTCCGGCGGTCCACCCGTCCACGGATGTGGACAGCACCATGTCGGCGTCCGCACGAATCCCGGCCGCCCGCAACAGGTCCCGAACCCGGTACCCGGTCCAGGTTGCATTCGAGATCAGGTCTCCGCCGACCGGATTCGATACGCACGTCAGTGTCACGGTCTTCTCGATCGGCTCGAACTGGCGCAGATCCTCGAAGCTGTAGGTCACCTCTTGATCGACCATGCCGTGAATGCGCAACCGCCACTGCGACCGCGACACCTGCGGCACGCTCAGTGCGGTGTCGATCCGGTAGAACTTGTCATTCGGTGTGATGAAACTCGGCAGCTCGACACCTCTGGGCGAAACATCGGCCGGTGGCGGCGCCGGCGGGGAAGCCGGGCTGGGCAGCGCCAGGGTGTCGCGCTCACCGGATACCGACCGCAACCGGCGAGTTAGAAGTACGCCGGTGACACCGGCGGCCAGTCCAGCTGCGCCGAAACCGAGGGTCATCAGGGACAGCCGCCGGCCGGGATCCACCGCTCCCGAGCCGGCCGCGGGCGCCTCACCGTCGGTGATCCGTCCGGAGGTCAGCAGCCGCAGCACCGCGACCGCGCACGCGACCCCGACCACGGTGGGGATGATGTCGGCGATGCCGGCGCCCGGCCGGGTGAGCACGGCCGCGCAGCCGGCCACGCCGGCGACGATCATCGCCAGGCTGCCCACCGGGACGCGGGAGCGCTCAAACATGCCGGTGATCGCGGCCGCGACAGCGATCACCACGAGCACCATCACCGTCAGGAACAGCTTGTCGGAGGTGCCGAAGGTCTGAATGGCCCATTCCTTGACCGGGCCGGGCGTCAGGTTGATCACCGCGCTGCCCACCGATGTGCGGACATCGGCGGCGGGGGAGAAGAAGGTCGCCAGTAGCTGCGCCACCCCGACACCCACGGCCGCGGCAGCTACGCCCGCGCCCAACCGCATACCCGCTGACCTTTCTGTCATGGGAAATAAGGCTAGCCCTCGCTGACCGGCGCGGGCGTGACTGAACCATGACGGAGCGCCGACGCGGCTGCCGTGCCCCGGCGGGCGGGCGGTAGCGTCCGATGGCGGGAGCCGTACCGCAGACCACAGGAGACAATCGATGCCCATCGCACTCACCGATGACCACCGCGAACTGGGCGGGGTCGCCCGCTCCTTCCTGACCGCGCAGAAGGCGCGATGGGCGGCGCGGGAACTGCTCGACGCCGACAAGGAGACCATGCCACCGTTCTGGCGGGAACTGGCCGAACTGGGCTGGCTCGGTCTGCACATCGATGAGCGCCACGGCGGCTCGGGATTCGGGCTGACGGAACTGGTGGTGGTCATCGACGAACTCGGTCGGGCGGTGGCGCCTGGCCCGTTCGTGCCGACGGTCGTCGCCTCCGCGGTGATCGACGCCGTGGGCACCGAGGAGCAGAAAGCCCGGCTGCTGCCCGGGCTGATCGACGGATCCCGCACCGCCGCAGTCGGTTTCGGTGGCAACGTGGCGGTGTCGGACGGTCACGCCTCCGGTGACGCCGGTGTGGTGCTCGGCGCCGGCCTCGCCGACGTGCTCCTGCTGGCGGCCGGCGAGGACATGATCGTGGTGGAGCGCACCGCCGCCGGTGTCACCGAAAATCTGCCCGGCAGCCTGGACCTGACCCGGCGCTCCGGTCACGTCACCCTGTCCAACGTCGCCGTCGGCGATAACGTCCTGCCCGGCGCGCGGCAGGCCGCGCTGGCCCGCGCCCGCACCCTGTTCGGGGCTGAGGCCGTCGGCGGCGCATCGGACTGTGTGGACACCGCCGTCGAGTACGCCAAGGTGCGCGAGCAGTTCGGCCGCACCATCGCGACCTTCCAGGCGGTCAAGCACCACTGCGCCAACATGCTGGTTGCATCGGAGTCCGCCGTCGCCACCGTATGGGACGCCGCCCGCGCCGCCGGTGAAGATGAGGATCAGTTCCGGCTCATTGCCGCTGCCGCCGCGACATTGGCTTTCAGCGCCTATGTCCGCAACTCCGAACTGAACATTCAGGTGCACGGCGGAATCGGGTTCACCTGGGAGCACGACGCCCATCTGCACCTGCGGCGCGCGCTCACACTGCAGGCGCTGCTCGGCGGTGATGGCCCGGCCACCGACGTGTTCACCCTCACCGCGGCCGGGTTCAACCGTGCCAACAGCCTGGACCTGCCGGCCGAGGCCGAGGCGATGCGCACCGAGATCCGCGCGGAGGCGCAACGTATCGCCGCGCTGGACGAGAAGGCCCAACTCGATGAACTGATCGCGACGGGTTACCTGATGCCGCACTGGCCCAAGCCGTGGGGTCGCGCCGCCGGGGCGGTGGAGCAGCTGCTGTGCGAAGAGGAGTTCGCCGCGGCGGATGTGAAGAAGCCTGGCTACGGGATCACCGGGTGGGTGATTCTCACTCTCATCCAGCACGGAACGCCCTCGCAGATCGAACGATTCGTGGAGAAGGCACTGCGCAAGGATGAGATTTGGTGCCAGCTGTTCTCCGAGCCGTCGGCCGGGTCGGACGCTGCGGCGGTCAAGACCAGAGCCACCCGCGTCGATGGCGGTTGGAAGATCACCGGACAGAAGGTGTGGACCAGCGGGGCGCACTACTGCCGACGCGGATTGGCCACCGTGCGTACCGAATTCGACGGGCCCAAGCATGCCGGCATCACGATGGTGATCCTCGACATGAAAGCGCCCGGCGTCGAGGTCCGGCCGCTGCGTCAGATCACCGGTGGTTCTGAGTTCAACGAGGTGTTCTTCAACGACGTGTTCGTGCCCGATGAGGACGTCGTCGGCGAGCCCAACGCAGGCTGGACCGTCGCGCGCGCAACCCTTGGTAATGAGCGGGTGAGCATCGGCGGCGGTGGTGGTGACCTCGCCCCGGCGTCGGCCTGGCTGGTGCACCTCGCCCAGACCCACGGCGACCGGATGGTGGGCGCGGTCCAGCGGGTCGGCAGATTCCTCGCCGAGGACGAGGCTCTACGGCTGCTCAACCTGCGTAGCGCCGCCCGCAGCATCGAGGGCGCAGGCCCGGGGCCGGAGGGCAATATCACCAAACTCAAATTGGCCGAACACTTTCAGGAACAGGGCGTGATCGCGGCCGGCCTGCTCGGTCCGGAGATGGTGCTCGATGCCGGCGAGGGTGCGCTGGCTGCGCGAGCGGCGATGGGCGCCCGCGGAATGGCGATCGCCGGCGGCACCTCCGAGGTCGCCCGCAATCAGATCGCCGAGCGCATCCTCGGCATGCCGCGCGACCCGCTGATCAAGTAGCCGCGGGCCTCCGGGGGCACCGTCTGATATCAGGACTTCTTCGTGAACGCGCGCAGCCAGTCGAACCAGGCGCCCATGCCCTCGCCGGTGCGGGCGCTGACCGCAAAGATGGTTGCCGTCGGGTTCACCTGCCGCACCCGGTCGATGTAGGTGTCCACATCGGCGTCCAGATGGGGCACCAGATCGATCTTGTTGAGCAGAACAACGTCCACCGAACGGAACATCACCGGGTACTTCAGCGGCTTGTCCTCGCCCTCGGTGACCGAATAGACCATTGCCTTGGCGTGCTCGCCGACGTCGAACTCGGCGGGGCACACCAGGTTTCCGACGTTCTCGATGACGACCAGGTCCAGCTGCGCCAGGTCCAGGCCCTCCAGTGCCCGATGGACCATGGGCGCGTCCAGGTGACATTCACCGCCGAAACCATTGTTGGTGTTCAGCAGCGAGATCTGCGCGCCCCGGCCGCCGAGTTTTGCGGCGTCGAGATCGGTGGCGATATCTCCTTCGACGATACCCACGGCGATGTCGCCGGCCAGCTCGTCGAGGGTGGCCGCCAGCACGGTCGTCTTACCCGATCCCGG
>NZ_JBPCSX010000096.1:0-74702 GCF_051006775.1 Mycobacterium sp. | reverse complement strand
AGATTCCGGTGGGCAGGAGCGTAGCGACCCGGGAAAGATTCCGGCGGGCAGGAGCGCAGCGACCCGGGAAAGATTCCGGTGGGCAGGAGCGTAGCGACCCGGGAAAGATTCCGCATCCACTAGGGGAAACCCCGCGCACGGTACCCTCGTCACGATGTCCACAACGACCGAAATGCAGCGCCTTACCGGCTGGGGGCGCACCTCTCCCAGCGTGGCCGAGGTGCTGCGCACGCCCGACGCTGAGGAGATCGTCAAAGCCGTCGCACGGGCGGCCGACGAGGCCGCCGGGGGTATCAGCCGCGGGGTGCTGGCCCGGGGTCTGGGCCGCTCCTACGGCGACAACGCCCAGAACGGCGGCGGCCTGGTCATCGATATGACCGCGTTGAACCGGATCCACAACATCGACGGTGCGACCCGCATGGTCGACGTCGACGGCGGTGTCAGCCTCGATCAGTTGATGAAGGCCGCGCTGCCGTTCGGGCTGTGGGTGCCGGTACTGCCCGGCACCCGGCAGGTGACCATCGGCGGCGCGATCGGCTGTGACATCCACGGCAAGAACCACCACAGCGCCGGCAGCTTCGGCAACCATGTCCGATCGATGGATCTGCTGACCGGTGACGGTCAGGTGCATACCGTCACTCCGAACGGCCCGGGCTCGGATCTCTTCTGGGCCACCGTGGGCGGCAATGGCCTGACCGGGATCATCCTGCGCGCGACCATCGAGATGACGCCGACCGAGACCGCGTACTTCATTGCCGACGGCGACGTCACCGCGAGCCTCGACGAGACCATCGCCTTCCATAGCGACGGCAGCGAGGCCAACTACACCTATTCGAGTGCGTGGTTCGACGCGATCAGCGCGCCGCCCAAACTCGGCCGCGCCGCGATCTCCCGTGGCTCACTCGCCCGGCTGGATCAGCTACCGGAGAAGCTGCAGCGGAACCCGCTGAAATTCGATGCGCCGCAACTGCTCACCTTCCCCGACATCTTTCCCAATGGGCTGGCCAACAAGTACACCTTCGGGCCGATCGGGGAGCTCTGGTACCGCAAGTCCGGCACCTACCGCGACAAGGTCCAGAACCTGACGCAGTTTTATCACCCGCTTGACATGTTCGGGGAGTGGAACCGCGCCTACGGCCCGGCCGGCTTCCTGCAGTACCAGTTCGTGGTTCCGATGGAAGCCGTCAACGAGTTCAAGGCGATCATCGTCGACATCCAACGCTCCGGCTTCTACACGTTCCTCAACGTGTTCAAGCTGTTCGGCCCGGGCAACCAGGCCCCGCTGAGCTTCCCGATCCCGGGATGGAATGTCTGCGTGGACTTCCCGATCAAGGCCGGGCTCGGTGATTTCGTCACCGAACTCGACCGCCGGGTACTGAAGTTCGGCGGACGGCTCTACACCGCCAAGGACTCGCGGACCACCGCCGAGACCTTCCACGCCATGTATCCGCGGATCGACGAGTGGATCGCGGTGCGCCGCAGCGCCGATCCGCACGGCGTCTTCGCCTCGGACATGGCCCGACGCCTGGAGTTGTTGTAGATGGTGCTGAACGCCGTTGGTAACCCGCAGAGCATCCTGCTTCTCGGCGGCACTTCCGAGATCGGCCTGGCGATCTGCGAGCGTTACCTGCGCGACGCCCCGGCCCGCATCATCCTGGCGGCGTTACCGGATGACCCGGGTCGCGAGGCCGCCGTCGCGCAGATGACCCGTGCAGGCGCCAAGTCGGTGACGCTGGTGGACTTCGACGCGGTTGACACCAAGAGCCACCCCGAAGTGATCAACGAGTGTTTCGCGGATGGCGATGTCGACGTGGCGATCGTCGCTTTCGGACTACTCGGCGACGCCGAGGAGCTGTGGCAGAACCAGAGCAAGGCGGTGCAGATCGTCGAGATCAATTACACCGCAGCGGTTTCCGTCGGTGTGCTGGTCGGTGAGAAGATGCGCCATCAGGGTTACGGCCAGATCATCGCGATGAGCTCGGCTGCCGGTGAGCGGGTTCGTCGGTCCAATTTCGTCTACGGATCGACCAAGGCCGGTCTTGACGGTTTCTACCTCGGACTCGGTGAGGCGTTGCGGGAGTTCGGCGTTCGGGTCCTGGTCATCCGGCCCGGTCAGGTTCGGACCCGGATGAGCGCCCACGTCAAGGAGGCGCCACTGACCGTCGATAAGGAGTACGTCGCCGATCTGGCGGTGACCGCCTCGGCCAAGGGTAAGGATCTGGTCTGGGCGCCGGGAACGTTCCGCTACGTCATGATGGTGCTGCGCCACATCCCGCGGCCCATCTTCCGCAAGCTGCCCATCTGATCGATACGCCGAAATGCATAAGGCTGCCAACACCGTCGCCGACATGGCGGCGGCCGCGCTCATCGCGATCATCGTCTCGGTGGTGGCACTGGGTGCGATCTCCCGGGTGGAATGGCCGGCCTACCCATCGTCTAACCAACTGCACGCACTGACCACCGTCGGTCAAGTTGGTTGTCTCATCGGTCTTCTCGCCGTCGGTGTGCTGTGGCGATCGCGTCGGCGGACACTCGCCCGGATCGGTGCTGCGGTTTTCCTGGCCGCGTTCACGGTGGTGACCCTCGGTATGCCGCTGGGCGCCACCAGGCTCTATCTATTTGGCATCTCCGTCGATCAGCAGTTCCGCACCGAGTACCTCACCCGACTGGCTGACAGCCCGGCCCTGCAGGATATGACCTACGCCGGCCTGCCACCGTTTTATCCGCCCGGCTGGTTCTGGATCGGTGGACGGGCTGCCGCGCTTAGCGGGACACCGGCCTGGGAGATGTTCAAGCCGTGGGCCATCACGTCGCTGGCGATCGCGGTCGTACTGGCGTTCGCACTGTGGTCGGCGCTGATCCGGTTCGAGTACGCACTGGCCGTCACCACCGCCACCGCCGCGGTCACGCTGGCCTACAGCTCACCGGAGCCCTACAGTGCGATCATCACCGTGCTGATCCCGCCGGTGCTGGTGCTGGCCTGGGGTGGGCTTCGCGGTGGGGACCGGGGTCACAACGGCTGGGCCGCGGTCATCGGCACCGGACTCTTCCTCGGCTTCACCGCCACCTTCTACACCTTGCTGCTGGCCTACACCGCCTTCAGCATCACGGTGATGGCGGTGGTGGCCGCGGCGGCCCGGCGCAGCATCGCTCCCCTACTTCGACTTGTGGTGATCGGGGGCCTCGCCGCGACTATCGGTGCGATCACCTGGCTGCCGTTCCTGCTGCGCGCCGTACGCGGACCGATGAGTGGCACCGGAAGCGCCCAGCACTACCTGCCCGATGACGGCGCGGTGATGAACTTCCCGATGCTGCAGTTCTCACTGCTGGGCGCGCTCTGCATGCTCGGCACGGTCTGGCTGGTGTGGCGGGTACGTAGCTCCGCGCGGGCCGCCGCGCTGGGTATCGGAGTCCTGTCGGTCTACGGCTGGTCGCTGCTGTCGATGCTGGGTACCCTGGCCGGCACCACTCTGCTGTCATTCCGGCTGCAGCCGACGCTGACGGTGTTACTCGCCGCAGCCGGCGTATTCGGCGTGATCGATATGGCGCAGGCGGCAGCAGCACGATGGAGGCAAGCCATCCCGGTTGCCACTGCCGTCGGGCTCATCGGTGCGATCGGCTTCAGCCAGGACATCCCGCATGTGCTGACCCCGGACCTCAACGTCGCCTACTCCGACACCGATGGCAACGGCCAGCGCGGCGACCGCCGCCCGCCCGGCGCCGAGAAGTTCTACCCACAGGTCGATGCCGCCATCCGGGAGGCCACCGGTAAGCAACCGGCCGAGACCGTTGTGATGACCGCCGACTACGGGTTCCTGGCGGTCTACCCGTACTACGGGTTCCAAGGCCTGACATCGCATTACGCCAACCCACTGGCGCAGTTCGACAAACGCACCGCGGCGATCGAGTCCTGGGGCAAGCTGAAGTCCCCGGACGAGTTCGCCAAGGCCTTGGACGCGCTTCCATGGCAGGCTCCGACGGTGTTCCTGATGCGGCGCGGGGGTGCGGCCGGGTCGGCCAACACCTACACCCTGCGATTGGCCGAGGACGTCTACCCCAATCAGCCCAACGTGCGTCGCTACACCGTCGATCTGGACGCCGGTCTGTTCGCCGCCCCGTATTTCACGGTCAAGACCATCGGTCCGTTCGTCCTGGCCATCCGGAACCGTCCCTGACACGCGCGCGCGCCGGGCAATTACGATCTAGCCCCGTGGCGCAGACCCGGGCTGACTATCGAACGGCCCGGCTCGTCGCCGTCATCGCCGGTCTGCTCGGCACCGCGCTGGCGGTGCTGACTCCGTTCCTTCCGGTCACCCAGACCACCGCGCAACTGGACTGGCCGCAGAATGGTCAACTCAGCAGCGTCACCGCACCGTTGATCGGTTACGTCCCGACGGATGTCAACGTCAGTGTGCCGTGTAGCGCGGCCGCCGGACTGTCCGGTCCAGTCGACACGAGCCGCTCCGTCCTGCTGTCCACGGTGCCGCGGCAGGCGCCCAAGGCCGTTGACCGAGGTTTGCTGATCCAGCGGGCCAACAACGATCTCGTCGTGGTGGTGCGCAACACCCCGGTGGTTGTCGCCCCGCTCAGCCAGGTGCTCAGCCCGGCATGCCAGAAGATCACCTTCACCGCGCACGCCGACAAGGTCACCGGCGAGTTCGTCGGCCTGACAAAGGGATTGGACAGCGACTCCCCCGGTTCTCCGCTGCGCGGCGAGCGCGGCGGCTACGACTTCCGGCCGCAGATCGTCGGCGTCTTCACCGACCTGTCCGGGCCCGCACCGCCGGGTCTGAGTTTCACCGCAACCATCGATACCCGCTACAGCCTCGCCCCCACCACAGTGAAGTTGATCGCGATGGTGCTCGGCGTGGCACTGACCGTGGTGGCACTGCTGGCCCTGCATGTGCTCGACACCGCCGACGGAACCCGGCACCGCCGGTTCCTGCCGGGCCGGTGGTGGTCGCTGAGCGGACTCGACGGCCTGGTGATCGTGGTCCTGGTGTGGTGGCATTTCGTGGGCGCCAACACCTCCGACGACGGCTACATCCTGACCATGGCCCGGGTGTCGGAGAGCGCCGGCTATATGGCCAACTACTACCGCTGGTTCGGCACGCCGGAGTCCCCGTTCGGCTGGTACTACGACCTGCTCGCGCTGTGGTCGCACGTCTCGACCTCCAGCATCTGGATGCGGCTGCCCACCCTGCTGATGGCGCTGGCCTGCTGGTGGCTGATCAGCCGCGAGGTGATCCCGAGACTCGGCAGTGCGGTCAAGAGGAGCACGGCGGCGATCTGGACCGCGGCCGGGGTGTTCCTGGCGTTCTGGCTCCCGCTCAACAACGGGCTGCGCCCGGAGCCCATCATCGCCCTGGGCATCCTGCTGACCTGGTGTTCGGTGGAACGCGCGGTGGCCACCAGTCGGCTGATCCCGGTCGCGGTGGCCTGCATCGTCGGCGCCCTGACGCTGTTCTCCGGGCCGACCGGTATCGCCTCGATCGGCGCCCTGCTGGTGGCGATCGGGCCGCTGCGGACAATCGTGGGCCGCCGGTCCCGCCAATTCGGACTGCTGCCACTGCTTGCGCCGATCCTGGCCGCGGCGACCGTGACGATCATCCCGATGTTCCGGGACCAGACCTTCGCCAGCGTGGCCCAGGCCAACGCGCTCAAGCGCGCCGTCGGACCCAGCCTGAGTTGGTTCGATGAGCACACCCGCTACGAGCGGCTGATGATGGCCACCCCGGACGGCTCCATCGCCCGGCGGTTCGCCGTCCTGGCGTTGATCGTCGCGCTTGCGGTCTCGGTGGCGATGGTGTTGCGCCGCGGCCACATTCCCGGCACCGCGGCCGGGCCGAGCCGTCGCATCATCGGCATCACGATCATCTCGTTCATCGCCATCATGTTCACTCCTACCAAGTGGACCCACCACTTCGGAGTGTTCGCGGGCCTGGCCGGGTCCCTGGGTGCACTGGCCACCATCGCGGTGATGCCGACGGTGATGCGCTCGGCGCGCAACCGGGCTCTCTTCGCCGCTGCCGTGCTGTTCGTCACGGCGCTGTCCTTCGCCAGCGTCAACGGCTGGTGGTATGTCTCCAGTTTCGGTGTCCCGTGGTCGAACCAGTTCCCGCAGTGGCACTTCGGCTTCACCACCATGCTGCTCGGCCTATCGATGCTGGCCCTGCTGATCGCCGCCTGGTTCCACTTCTCCGGCCGTGATGGCGGCACCCGGCGGCGCTGGTGGTCATGGGCCACCCGATCACCGCTGGGGATCGCCGCGTGGCTGTTGGTCGTCTTCGAAGTCGTATCGCTGACCCTCGGCATGGTCAACCAGTGGCCGGCCTGGTCGGTCGGCCGGTCGAACCTGCAGGCGCTCACCGGTAAGACCTGCGGTCTGGCCGATGACGTGATGGTCGAACAAGACGTCAATGCCGGGCTACTGAACCCGGTCAATGTTCCGGTCGGTGATGCACTCGGAGCGCTGACAGCTGAGGGCTTCTCCCCCAACGGGATTCCCCCCGACATCGCCGCCGACCCGGTGAAGGAACCGCCCGGGAGCGGTAACCAGATCGACGCCGCCGACAACACCGTCACCGCTACCGAGACGGCCGCCGGCACCGGCGACGGCACGACCGCAGCGACCGGCGTCAACGGATCCACGGCCCGGTTGCCCTACGGACTCGACCCGGCACGCACACCGGTGCTGGGCAGTTGGCGGTCCGGGGTTCAGCAGCCGGCGCGGTTGCGCTCGGCCTGGTATCGGCTCCCTCCGCCGGAGCAGCGCAGCGCCGACGCACCTCTGATCGTGGTGTCGGCAGCCGGACGGTTCGACCCCGACGAGGTCGTGGTGCAGTGGGCCACCGATGCCGGTGCGGCCGCCAACAAACCCGGCGGCTCGATGGGTTTCGCCGATATCGGTCCGGTTCCGGCGTGGCGCAATCTGCGCGCACCGCTGAACGCCATCCCGCGGGACGCCACCCAGATCCGGCTCACCGCCACCGATGACGATCTGGCCCCGCAGCACTGGATCGCGGTGACACCGCCCCGCATCCCGCAGCTGCGTTCACTTCAGCAGGTGGTCGGATCGCGCGACCCGGTGCTCCTGGATTGGCTGGTCGGTCTGGCGTTCCCCTGTCAGAGACCGTTCGGCCACAACAATGGAGTGACCGAGGTGCCGCAGTGGCGGATCCTGCCCGACCGGTTCGGCGCCGACGCCAACTCGCCGGTGATGGACAACATCGGTGGCGGCCCGCTGGGCATCAGCGAACTACTCTTCCGTGCGACCACCGTGCCGACCTATCTCAGGGGCGACTGGTTCCGGGACTGGGGCGCACTGCAGCGACTGGTGCTGTTCTACCCGAATGCCGCCCCGGCCCGACTGGACCTGGGCTCCGCCACGCGCAGCGGATTGTGGAGCCCGGCGCCGCTGCGCCCGACCTGATCTGAGGTCGCAGACTCCCACCACCCGTCACCCGCCCCTTCCCGCGAGCAGACGCAAAATCGCACCGATGGAGAAGGATTTGTGCGACTTTGCGTCTGCTCACAAGGTTGGCGGAAGTAAGTCGCCTACCATCGACCCTCGTGCCCAGCGAGAGCGTCGAATCCAACCGGATCCCTCGGCTGGTAGCGCTTCTGCTCGGACTGGCCGGCATTCTGCTGTGCGCCCTGACTCCCCTACTGCCGGTCCGGCAGACCACGGCAACCATTCTCTGGCCCCAGGGCGGCCAGGTCGGGAACATCACCGCACCACTGGTCTCCGGTGCACCGGCGTCGCTGGACGTCTCGATCCCGTGCGCGGCGATCGCCGGCCTGCCGCCGGCCGGTGGCCTGGTGTTCGCCACCAACCCCGCCAACGGCATCGACGCCTCGCGTAACGGACTGTTCGTCCGGGCCAACCCTGACACCGTCTTCGTGGCGTTCCGGGACTCGGTCGCCGCGGTCGCACCGCGGGCCGCGATAGCCTCCGGCGCCTGTACGGTACTGCGCGTCTGGGCCGATCCCGGAGCGGTGGGCGCGGACTTCGTCGGTATCCCCGGTGCCACCGGAACGCTGTCGCCCGATAAGAAACCCCAGGTGACCGGTGTGTTCACCGAGCTGAAAACACCTCCGGTGCAGGGTCTTTCGGCCCGTATCGACGTCGATACCCGGTTCATCACGAGCCCGACCGAGCTCAAGCTGGCCGCAATGGTGGCCGGGATCCTGTGCGTGCTGGCATCGATACTTGCGCTCGCGATCCTGGACCGGCGTTGCGGCCTGCCCCGGTGGCCCGCCACGAATCGGCATCGCCTTCGGAACTGGCCGGTGGACATCGCGGTCATCGGGACCCTGCTGCTATGGCATGTGATCGGGGCCATCTCATCGGATGACGGCTACAACCTGACCATCGCCAGGGTCTCCGAGCAGGCCGGGTATGCGGCCAACTACTACCGCTATTTCGGGGCGACAGAGGCCCCGTTCGATTGGTACCAGTCGGTGCTGGCGCACATGGCCTCGGTCAGCACAGCCGGGGTGTGGATGCGGCTGCCGGCCCTGGTGGCCGCGATCGGCAGCTGGTTGCTGCTGAGCCATCGGCTGCTGCCCCGGCTGGGGCCGGGACGAGGCGGTCTGGCGGGCAGCCGGATCGCCGTCGCCACCGCCGGTGCGGTGTTCCTGGCAGCCTGGCTGCCCTTCAACAACGGCCTGCGCCCGGAACCGCTGATCGCCTTCGGAGTCCTGCTGGTGTGGATGCTGGTGGAACGCACCATCGCCACCGGTCGGCTGGTGCCCACGGCAGCAGCGCTGATCGTCGCAGCTTTCAGTCTGACGCTGGCCCCACAGGGGCTCGTCGCGCTGGCCCCACTGCTGGTCGGTGCCCGCGCCGTCGCCGGGATCATCGCCCGGCGACGTGCCGGCGACGGTGTGCTGGCACCGTTGGCCACCCTGGCCGCCGCGGCCTCGGTGATCTTCGTGGTGATCTTCCACGATCAGACCTTGGCAACCGTCGCCGAGTCGGCGCGCATCAAATACGTTGTGGGGCCGACGATCTCCTGGTACCAGGACTTCCTGCGCTACTACTTCCTCACCGTCGAGGAGAACGTCGAGGGATCCCTGGCTCGACGCTTCTCGGTCCTGGTGATGCTGCTGTGCCTCTTCGTCATGCTGACTCTGCTGCTGCGCCGCGGCCGGCTCGAGGGGATGGCGCGCGGGCCGGTCTGGCGGTTGATCGGCAGCACCTTCGTGGGTCTGCTGCTGCTGACCTTCACGCCGACGAAGTGGGCGGTCCAGTTCGGCGCGTTCGCCGGGTTGACTGCCGCGCTCGGCGCGGTGACGGCGTTCGCCTTCGCCCGGGTTGGGTTGCACAGCCGGCGCAACCTGGCGCTGTATATCACCGCACTGCTGTTCGTCACGGCCTGGGCGACATCGGGTATCAATGGCTGGTTCTACGTCGGCAATTACGGTGTTCCCTGGTTCGACCGCCAGCCGGTACTACTGCACAAGCCGGTGACATCGATGTTCCTGGTGCTGGCCATCATGACCGGTCTGATCGCAGGCTGGCTGCACTTCCGGATCGACTACGCGGGCCACACCGCGGTCAAGAACACCCGCCGCAACCGGCTGCTGGCGTCCACGCCGCTGCTGGTCTTCGCGCTCATCATGGTGCTGCTGTCGGTCGGATCGATGGCCAAGGGCCTCGTGCAGCGCTACCCCGCCTACACCACAGGCAAGGCCAACCTGGCGGCGTTGAGTTCCGGGCTGTCGAAGTCGAGTTGCGCCATGGCCGATGACGTACTCGTCGAAGCGGACGCCAACGCCGGAATGTTGCAGCCCGCACCCGGACAGAAGTGGGGACAGTACGGCCCGTTGGGCGGCGAGGATCCGGTCGGTTTCACCCCCAACGGCGTCAGCGAGATTCTCGACCCGGTCTCGCCGTTCATCGCCAACCCGGGAACCGTCAACTCCGACGGTTCGCCGAACAAGCCCAATGTCGGGATCGGCTTCACCGGTGGCACCGGCGGAGGGTTCGGGCCGGTCGGGGTCAACGGCTCAAAGGTGTTCCTGCCGTTCGGTCTTGATCCCAGGACCACGCCGGTGATGGGCAGCTACAACGAGAACACGGTTGCCGCCAAAGCCACCTCCGCCTGGTACGACCTGCCCGCGCGCAGCGGCGACCGTCCACTGGTGACCGTCGCCGCCGTGGGGGCGATCTGGTACTACGACGAGGAGCATGAGTTCCACTACGGCCAGTCGCTGAAACTCCAGTGGGGCGTTCGTAAGGCGGACGGGAGCTTCCAGGCCCTGGAGAAGGTGCAGCCGATCGACATCCAGGAGCAGCTGGCCTGGCGCAATCTGCGCTTCCCACTGGGGTGGGCACCGCCGGAGGCCAACGTGGCCCGCATCGTCGCTGACGACCCCAACCTCTCCAGCGAACAGTGGTTCGGATTCACCCCGCCGCGGGTTCCGCAGATGCAGACCGCGAATGAGTTCCTCGGCACCCAGACCCCGGTGCTGATGGACATCGCCAGCGGCGCCCAGTTCCCCTGCCAGCGGCCGGCATCCGAGCATCTCGGTATCGCGGAGCTTCCGCAGTACCGGATCCAGCCCAACCTCAAGCAGGTGGTGGTGTCCTCGAACATGTGGCAGTCGGCGCGATCAGGCGGACCGTTCCTCTTCATCCAGGCACTGTTGACCACCTCGACGGTGCCGACCTACCTGCGTGATGACTGGTACCGCGATTGGGGCGCCATCGAGCGCTACATCCGGGTGGTACCGGCCGCGCAGTCGCCTGACGCGATGGTCGACGAGGGGTCGAAGTTGGTGTACGGCTGGAGCCGCAGCGGACCGATCCGGGCCCTTCCATGATGAGGGGGCCCCAATGACAACGCAGGCGCGCGCAACCCGTGCGCACGACTCCACGTCCGAGGTGACCGCCGCACGGTGGGTGGCCACCATCGCCGGCCTGGTCGGGTTCATCCTGGCGGTACTCACTCCGCTGCTGCCGGTGGTGCAGACCACCGCGACGCTGAACTGGCCGCAAAACGGGCAACTGACCAACGTCACCGCACCGTTGATCTCACTGACCCCGGTGTCGGTGACGGCAACGGTCCCGTGTGAGGTGCTCCGCGCGATGCCGCCGCAGGGCGGACTGGTGCTGGGCCTGGCACCGCAGAAGGGTCGGGATGCGTCCCTGAATTCCCTCTTCGTGGCAGTGAATTCGAAGCGGGTCGACATCACCGACCGCAATGTCGTGATCGCCAGCGTCCCGCGCACCCAGCTGGCCGGAGCAGCCTGCCAGCGCCTCGAGATCACCTCGTCGGAAGCCGGCACGTTCGCCACGTTCGTCGGCCTGCCGCCGACCGACCAGGCTGCCGGGCCGCAGGAGGACTCGGCCCAGACCGGATACTCCGATCTGCGCAGCGGCTTCAAGGATCCCAACCTCAGGCCCGGGATCGTCGGGGTGTTCACCGACCTGACCGGTGCGGCACCGGCCGGATTGAAAGTGTCGGCCACCATCGATACCCGGTTCTCGACCAAGCCCACCGCACTCAAACTTGCCGCGATGCTGCTGGCGATCGCCGCCACGATCATCGCGGTGGCCGCGCTGTGGCGGCTGGACCGGGCCGATGGCCGGCGGATGCACCGGCTGATCCCGCAACGCTGGCGTACTTTCACCGCCGTCGACGTGACGGTGGTGGGCGCCTTCGCGGTCTGGTACGTGATGGGCGGCAACTCATCCGACGACGGGTACATCCTCGGGATGGCCCGGATCGCCGGCAACGCGGGCTATATGTCGAACTACTTCCGCTGGTTCGGTGTGCCGGAGGACCCCTTCGGCTGGTACTACAACGTGCTCGCGTTGATGACGCATGTCAGCACCGCCAGTATCTGGATCCGACTGCCCGATCTGATCTGCTCGCTGGTCTGCTGGCTGCTGCTCTCCCGCGAGGTGCTGCCACGACTGGGCCCCGCGGTCTCCGGTAGCCGTCCGGCGCTGTGGGCGGCCGGCTTGGTCCTGCTGGCCGCCTGGATGCCCTTCGACAATGGGCTGCGCCCCGAAGGCCAGATCGCCACCGGAGCACTGATCACCTACGTGCTCATCGAGCGGGCGATCACCGGCGGTCGGCTGGCCCCGGCGGCGTGCGCGATCATCACCGCCGCATTCACCCTCGGCATCCAGCCGACCGGACTGATAGCGGTTGCCGCTCTGCTCGCCGGAGGCCGGCCGATCATCCGAATCCTGGCGCGACGCCGCAAGATCTTCGGCACCTGGCCGCTGGTCGCCCCACTGCTGGCGGCCGGCACCGTCGTGCTGACGGTGGTGTTCGCCGACCAGACCCTGGCGACGGTTCTGGAAGCCACCCGGATTCGCACCGACATCGGCCCCAGCCAGGAGTGGTACACCGAGAATCTGCGCTACTACTACCTGATCCTGCCGACGGTCGACGGATCGCTGTCCCGGCGATTCGGGTTCCTGATCACGATGCTGTCGCTGTTCGTGTCGATGTTCGTCATGTTGCGGCGCAAGCGAGTTCCCGGTGTGGCGCGGGGCCCGGTCTGGCGGCTCATGGGCGTGATCCTCGCGACCATGTTCGTGCTGATGTTCACCCCGACGAAATGGGTGCATCACTTCGGTCTGTTCGCCGCGGTGGGCGCAGCGATGGCCGCGGTGGCCACCGTGCTGATATCACCGTCGGTACTGCGCTGGTCGCGTAACCGGATGACGGTGGTGACCGCGGTGCTGTTCCTGCTCGCGCTGACCTTCGCCACCACCAACGGCTGGTGGTATGTCTCCAGCTACGGTGTTCCGTTCAACAGCTCGATGCCGCAAATCGCCGGAATCAGCATCAGTGCAATGCTTTTCGCGCTCTTCATACTGTCGGGCCTCTACACCATCTGGCTACACTTCACCTCCCGCAGCCACGGCGAAGGGGGGATTATCCGGGCGCTCACGGTCTCGCCGATTCCACTGGCGGCCGGTCTGATGGTCCTGGTGAATCTGGCGTCGATGACGGTCGGTGTGGTGCGGCAGTACCCCACCTACTCCAACGGTCTGGCCAACATCCGGGCGTTCTCCGGCGGTTGCGGACTGGCCGACGATGTGTTGGTCGAACCCGATGCCAACGCCGGGTTCCTGAGTCCGCTGCCCGGAGCATACGGACCACTGGGCCCACTGGGCGGCGCCAAGCCGGTCGGATTCACTCCCAACGGTGTTGCGGAAAAGATTGTCGCCGAGGCGATCCGGGTCAACAATCCGATGCCCGGCGTCGATCACGACTGGGAAGGCCCGTTCAAACTTGCCAGCCCCGGGGTCAATGGATCCACGATGCCACTGCCGTACAAGCTCGATCCGGCGCGGGTTCCGGTGGCCGGCAGCTACTCAGATTCCGCCCAGCAGGAGAGCCGGCTGACCTCGGCCTGGTACCAGTTGCCGCCGAAGGATGACGGCCAACCATTGGTGGTGGTCACCGCTGCCGGGACCATCGCAGGTAACAGCGTGCTCAACGCGCATACCGACGGCCAGAGCGTCGAACTCGAATACGGCCGGCCGGGTCCCGATGGCACGCCGGTACCGGCCGGGCGGGTCGAGCCCTTCGACATCGGGCCTGCGCCGTCCTGGCGAAACCTGCGTTACGCCCGATCGCAGATCGCTGACGATGCGGTGGCGGTTCGCATTGTGGCCCAGGACAAGTCGCTGTCCCTGGGTGACTGGGTCGCCGTGACTCCACCGCGAGTGCCGCAGTTACGGTCGGTTCAGGAGTATGTCGGATCGACCCAGCCAGTGCTGATGGATTGGGCGGTCGGGTTGGCCTTCCCGTGCCAGCAACCGATGCTGCACGTCAACGGTGTCACCCAGGTTCCGAAGTTCCGGATCACGCCGGACTACACCGCCAAGAAGCAGGACACCGACACCTGGGAGGACGGCCGCAACGGCGGCCTGCTGGGTATCACCGATTTACTGTTGCGCGCGAATGTGATGGCCACCTACCTATCCCACGACTGGGGCCGGGACTGGGGTTCGCTGCGCAAGTTCGACACCGTGGTCGACGCGCAGCCAGCGCAGCTCGATCTGGGCACCGCGACCCGCAGTGGGCTGTGGAAACCGGGCACGATCCGAATCAAGGCCTGACGGCCGGGACTCAGGACTTGGGCCGCTGCAACCGTTCTGGTTGCACCGACCAGACGATCGCATCACTGCTCGGGTCCCCGTGGGCGCAGTAGGCCTGGTCCCCGGCCGGATCGACCGCCGCGGCACCGAGCACCGCACAATCGGCACCGATCACCACCACCGGCAGATCCATCCGCGCCGACACCGCCGGTGGCGGCGGGGTGGTCGGGGTCGAACGACGGGTGTCAGAGGCGTGCATACGTGGCAGCAGCACCAGCACCGCGGCCGCGACGCCACCGGCCAGCAGGGCTGCCAGACCCACCGCCACCCGGCGGCCGCGGCGCTCAGGCCGCTCACTGATGCGGTGCCGAGCGCCGGAGGAATCCAATGCCTTCTGAAGTGCGCCCGCGAAATCCCGGCAGGTGGCGAAGCGGTTGGCGGGATCCTTCGCCAGTGCTTTGGCGAACACCGGCCCGAACCGGGACAGGTCCGGACGGCCGGCGCCGATAGAGGGCGGCGGTGCACTCAGATGCTGGCTGATGACGATCGCCGGGTTGGTGTCCGTGAACGGTGCTGAGCCGGTCAGCAGGTGATAGGTGGTGGCGGCGAGCGCGTACTGATCGGCGCGGCCGTCGATCTCCTCACCTTTGAGCTGCTCGGGTGCGGCGTAGTTGACCGTGCCCACCGTCATCTCGGCACCGGTGAGGTTATTGGGCTTACCCATCCAGCGCGCAACACCGAAGTCCGCCAGCAGGACTCGGTCCTCACCGGCAGTGTGCAGTCCGAGCAGGATATTGGCGGGCTTGATATCGCGATGCAGCATGTGGTGGCTGTGCGCATAGTCCAGGGCATCGGCGATGGCGGTGATGATCCGCACCACCTCTGCGGCGGGAATGCCTTTCGGGTACTGGTCGGTCAGTAACCGGGCGGCGTCGGTGCCGTCGACGAATTCCATTGCGATCCAGAGCTGTCCCTCGAAATCGCCGCGGTCGTAGATGGTGACGATATGCGGATTGCGCAGCGTGGAGACCATCTCCGCCTCAAGGTTGAATCGCTGGCGGTACTCCTCGTCGCTGCTGACAGCGGTGCCGAGCACTTTGAGCGCGTCGTGGCGAGGCAGCCTGGGGTGCTTGGCAAGGTAGACCTCGCCCATACCGCCGGCGCCCAGAACGCGGTCGATGGTGTAGCCGGCGAATACCTGGCCGTCCGCTAACGGCATCGGCGATCTGTCTGCGCCCCGGGCTCAGCCCGGAACGTTGGCTTTCAGCGTCGCAAGCGCAGCCGCACTCAACCGAGCAAGTTCCGCAGCCTCGTCGAGGGTCAGCGCACTGGCCAAAATCTCCGCCATCCGTTCGTTCGTGGCTTCTTCGACCTCAGCGTAGAGCGCCCCCTTGCCCGCGCCGTCGGCGAACGGTTCAGACCAACCGAACATGGTGGTGTACTCGTGGCCCTTGTTGAGCATGTGTGCCTCAACCGGGTGGATGCCCGAGGGCTTGAGCGCTACGAAGTGCACATCGCCGCGAAGTTCACGCAGCACGAACATGACCTGCAGAGCACGAGCCCCGGCATCGTCGGCCAGGGGCATTGTGCGCCAACCGGAGTACAACGGCAGATCCTCGCCGGGAGTGGCCGCGATGACCTTTTCGCCCAACGCCGCGATGCGGTCCAGACCCTCGGCGCCGGCGAGGTACTTGCGGCCGAACTCCGCCGTCTGGTTCCAGTACACCTGGGCGGCCTCGTGCGCGCTGCGAACCGGCGCTGCCGCGTCCCACATCGCCTGGATGAAGCCCGGTTCGAAGATCACGAAGGTCTCGGCCACCGTCGCACCGGTGGCATTGGGCAGCACACCGCCGCGGCCGGCGACATAGCCGGCGAACGGATTCTCATAGCCGGCGGCGATGCTCGCCGCGAAGGTCTCCGGGTGCAGCATGAAGACGGCGACCGCCTGCTCGATCGGGCCGCCGGCCGCCGCGGCGGCCTCGACCATATCCGCGCTACTCATGCATTCTCCTCGCGTCGTCTCGTCGACGGTGATTCTAGGGTCTCGGCACCACGCGCGAACGGCGTTAGTCCGGGAAATCCATCGGGACGCGCAGGGTGTTGAGGGTCATGGCCAGTGCGTCGTACTGGCCCACCAACGTCACCAATTCGATCAGCTGGCGGCGGTCCAGGTGCGGGCTCAGCAGCTGCCATGTCTCGTCGGAGAGCGTGCGGGTGGCGACGAGGTCGTCGACTGCTGTCAGCAGCGCCCGTTGACGCTCCGTGAGTCCGTCGGTGCTCGGCCAGGCCGCTATCTGCTCCTGGGTCTTTTCGTCGACCCCGCGCATCAGGGCCAGCCGGGTGTGTTGCTGAAGCTCATAGCGGCAGCCGCGCAGATGGCCGACGCGCAGGATGACGGCCTCGGTGTCCTGCTTGGGCAGCCGGCCGCGATACAGCAGCACACCACTGAAAGGCACCCACGACCAGAACAGCCGTTTGTGTTGGGCCAGCGCGGTGAACAGGTGGAACTCGGGAACGCCCCAGACGCGGGCGGTCAGCTTGCAGAACAGCCACCCCGCCAGACCGAGTTCACGGCGGTTGCCCGACGGGATACGCGCAGATGTGACCGCGGGGACCTGGGCGGGCCGATCGGGGTCAGGAGTTGTGGTCACCGGGATATCTTCGCGCGGCAGCCTTCCACCTGCGCAGTATTCGCCAAGAGCGGAAGTAACGGCCTGGCAGCGTCGATCGGGGCCCTGATCTGTGCTCAGCCACAAGGTGCGGATCGGCTTCGTTATCCTTACAACTACGTGTGAATTAGGGGATTCGCACATTCCGGAGTGACGAAAGAGCGCCCCGGGCCGTCCAGACGTGCCGGGCTGACGGTGACCGGAAGACGCGTCCGAAAGGTTGTGCTGCTGTGGTTGAAACTCGTGTCACACCGATTGCGGTGATCGGTATGGGCTGTCGGCTGCCCGGTGGCATCGATTCTCCCGACATGCTCTGGGAGGCGCTGCTGCGGGGCGACGACCTGATCACCGAGATCCCGGCGGACCGGTGGGACGTCGACGAGCACTATGACCCGCAACCGGGCGTGCCCGGCCGGTCGGTGTCGCGATGGGGCGGGTTCATCGACGACGTCGGCGGTTTCGACGCCGAGTTCTTCGGCATCGGCGAGCGTGAGGCGGCCGCGATCGACCCGCAGCATCGCCTCATGATGGAGACGGCCTGGGAAGCGGTGGAGCACGCCGGCATGGCGCCCTCGGTGCTCGCGGATTCACTCACCGGTGTCTTCGCCGGCCTGTGCCACGACGACTACACCCTGGTGACCAGTGAAGCAGGCGCCATGGAGGGTCCATACGGCTATACCTGCACCCCGTACAGCATGGCGTCCGGGCGGATCGCCTACGCGCTGGGGCTGCGAGGTCCGGCGTACACCGTCGACAGCTCGTGCTCATCGGGCCTCCTGGCGGTGCATATGGCCTGCCGAAGCCTCCATGAGGGCGAGAGCGATTACGCGCTGGCCGGTGGCTGTCAGGTCATCCTGAAACCGTCGGTGAGTGCGTCGGCCTCAGCCCAGGGCATGCTCTCCCCGACCGGCCGGTGCCGGGCTTTCGACGCTGACGCGAACGGCTTCGTGCGATCCGACGGTGCCGCAGTGGTGCTCCTGAAGAGATTGCCCGACGCACTGCGTGACGGCGACCGGGTGCTGGCCGTCATCCGCGGTACCGCCGCGAATCAGGACGGCCGATCGGTGACACTGACGACGCCGTCGCTGGACGCCCAGGCCGACGTCTACCGGGCGGCACTGGCGGTGGCCGGCGTGGACGCGAACACCGTCGGCATGGTCGAGGCGCACGGCACCGGAACACCGGTGGGTGACCCACTCGAATTCGGAAGTCTGGCAAAGGTTTACGGCGCCGACGGTAACCAGTGCCTGATCGGATCAGCGAAGAGTAATCTCGGCCACACCGAATCCGCGGCAGGCACCGTCGGTCTCGTCAAGGCCATCCTCGGGCTGCGTCACGGTGTGGTGCCGGCGATGGCGCATTTCAACCGCCTGTCCGACGATCTGGCTCGCATCGAGACCGGTCTGGTCGTGCCGAGGGAGATCACTGCGTGGCCCACCCACCCCGGTCAGCCGCGCCGTGCGGGGGTGTCGTCGTTCGGGATGTCGGGAACCAACGTGCACGCCGTGATCGAGCAGGCGCCGGAGAGCGCAGAGCAGGCCGACGCCGACGTCGCGGCCATCGAGCCGGGATCGTTACTGTTCCCGATATCGGCGACCTCGAGCGAGGAGTTGCGTCACACCTCACGTCGTCTGGCCGACTGGGTCTCTGGGCATGCGGACGGTCTGGTGGCCTCCGATCTGGCCTATTCATTGGCCCGCAGGCGCGGGCACCGGTCGGTGCGAACCGCGGTGCTCGCGGCCGACCTCGCGGGACTGACCGACGGTCTGCGCGAGATCGCCGGTGGGGACATCGCCTATCCCGAGGCCGTCGGACAGGGCGACCGCGGACCGGTGTGGGTGTTCTCCGGCCAGGGTTCTCAGTGGGCGGCGATGGGCGCGGAACTTCTGGCCCGGGAGCCGGCGTTCGCCGCACGCATCGCTGAACTCGAACCGCTGATCGAACGGGAGTCCGGCTTCTCGGTGACCGCGGCAATGTCGGCACCCGAAACGGTGACCGGTATCGACCGGGTGCAGCCGACCTTGTTCGCGATGCAGGTCGGGATCGCGGCGGCGATGCGCTCCTACGGTGTGCAGCCGGGTGCGGTTATCGGGCATTCGATGGGCGAGGCGGCAGCGGCCGTCGTTGCCGGTGCCCTGTCAACCGAAGACGGCGTGCGGGTGATCTGCCGCCGCTCGCGGCTCATGTGCCGGCTCTCCGGCGGGGGGGCGATGGCGTCCGTCGAGTTGCCCGCCCAGCAGGTACGCGACGAACTAGCAGCCCGCGGTGTCCACGACGTGGTGGTGTCGGTGCTCGCCTCGCCGGAGTCCACGGTGATCGGCGGCGCCACCGATACCGTTCGTGAACTGGTGGCCGCCTGGGACGACGCCGATGTGATGGCCCGCGAGGTGGCCGTCGACGTCGCCTCGCACTCCCCTCAGGTCGACCCCATCCTCGCCGACCTGGCCGCTGAACTCGCAGAGCTGGCTCCGCGCGAACCCCAGGTGCCGTATTACTCCGCCACTCTGGAGGACCCTCGCGCCCGACCGGCGTTCGATGCTCGCTACTGGGTCGACAACCTGCGGCAGCCGGTGCGTTTCGCGATGGCAGTCCAGGCGGCCCTCGACGACGGCCACCGGGTGTTCGGCGAGCCTGCCCCCCACCCGTTACTGATCCGGGCGGTTGAGCAGACCGCGCAGGCCGCGGGGATCTCGGTCCAAACCGTGGCGGGTATGCGACGCGAGCAACCGCAGCCGCATGGTCTCCGGCAATTCCTCGCAGATCTGCACAGCGTGGGCGCCGCAGTCGATTTCGCCACCCTGTATCCGAGCGGGAACCTGGTCGACGCACCGCTGCCGACGTGGACGCATCGTCACTTCCTCATCGAATCCGGTGATCAGGACTCCGCGGCGCGCGGCGCGTGCACAGCAGCGGTTCATCCGTTACTGGGCGAGCACGTGCGGCTGCCTGAAGAACCCGAGCGGCACGTCTGGCAGTCCGATGTGGGCACCGGAAAACTGCCATGGCTGACCGACCATCGAGTCAATGACGTGCCGGCCTACCCGGGGGCCGCGTACTGCGAAATGGCCTTAGCCGCAGCCGAACTCGTGTTCGGCGCCGGCAGCGAGGTACGGGATGTCGAATTCGAGCAGCTGATGCTGCTCGATGAAGGCACCGACATCACCTCGGTTGCAGCGGTTACCGGCGCCGCGCTTGCTGAGTTCGCCGTGGAGAACGAACAGGACGGTGAACGCATCCGCCAGGCGGTGGCGGTGCTCGCCGCAGTCGCCGATGACCCTCAACCAGCACACCAGAACATCGCCGAACTGCTGGCATCGCATCCCAACCGGATTTCCGGAGACGAGGTGCGCCAGTGGTTCGCCACCCGGCGAATCCAGTTCGGCCCCGCCTTCACCGGCCTGACCGCCGTGCACACCAGCGGTGGCGACGATGGAACAACGCTGCTGGCTGAGATCGCACTTCCCGGCGACATCCGCTCCCAACAAGCCGGCTACGGCATCCATCCGGCACTGCTGGACGCCTGCTTCCAGTCGGTGGCTGCCGTACTTGTGGCAGCAGGCCGCACCGACGGCGGCCTGCTGCTGCCGTTGCACGTCGCCCGACTGCGCCGGATCGGCTCCGGTCGCGACGCCCGGTACTGCCTGGTTCGGGTGATCTCCTCCGACACCACCACGATCGAGGCGGATCTCGACATCCTGGGCAGCCACGGCGAGATCGTCGCCCAGGTCGCCGGCCTGCGGATGGGGACCAAGGAATCCAAGGCCGGCGAGCGCGACCGCCTTCTCGCCGAGCGACTGCTGACCGTCGAATGGGACCGCCAGGAAATCCCGACGGCCGTTACCGACGCGGGCGCCGGGGCCTGGCTGCTGATCGCGCCCGACGTCCATGACGAATTCGCCGCAGACCTCTCCACGGCTATGACCGCACTCGGTGCGCAGTGCCGAGTGCACACTGCCGCTGACGCCGCCGACGGCGCCATCCGGAATGCACACAGGGGTGTGGTCGTCCTCGCCCCCCCAGCGGATGGTCAGACCGATCAGGGCTGCCTGATTCGCGGTCGCGACCTGGTGGCATCGATCGTCGATGTCGCGCAACAGCTCACCGACGCCGAGGCGGAGGCGCCGCGGCTGTATGTGATCACCCGGGGCGCGCAGGCGGTGGCCACCGGCGACCGGATGAATCTCGACCACGGCGGGGTGCGCGGCCTGTTGCGGGTGATCGGCGCCGAGCAGCCCGATCTCCGGCCCACCCAGATCGACATCGACGCGCGCACCGCGGCCGATGCCGTAGCAGGCGAACTGCTCAGCGGCTCCGATGAGGATGAGACAGCGTGGCGGGAGGGTGCGTGGTACGCCGCGCGCCTGCGTCAGAGCCCGCTGCGCCCGGATGAACGACGTACCACAACTGTCGACACCGAGCGCGACGGTATGCGACTCGACATCCGCGTTCCGGGCGACCTGGACACCCTCGAGTTCGTCACCGCTGACCGGCAGCCACCGCAGGCGGGCCAGATCGAAGTCGCTGTCGGTGCTTCGAGCGTCAATTTCGCCGACGTACTTCTCGCCTTCGGCCGGTACCACACCGTTGAAGGTCCCAGGCCCGGTCTCGGAATCGACCTTGCGGGCGTCGTCACCGCGGTTGGACCCGGCGTGACGAACGTTCAGGTCGGCGACCGGGTCGGCGCCATCGCCGATGCTGTCGCGTGGGGAACATTCGTCACCTGTGACGCGCGACTGGCGGCGACGCTGCCGGAGAACGTGTCCGCCGAGCAGGCCGCAGCTTTGTCGACCGCCTACGCCACCGCGTGGTACGGCCTGCACGATCTGGCCCGGATCCAGGCCGGCGATCGGGTGTTGATCCATTCGGCAACCGGCGGCGTGGGGCAGGCGGCGATCGCGATCGCCCGGCAAGCTGGGGCCCAGATCTTCGCGACAGCGGGAACTGACGAGCGACGTGAGCTTCTTCGCTCGATGGGGATAAAGTACGTATACAACTCACGCACAACGGATTTCGCCGACGAAATCCGTCATGACACCGAGGGGTACGGTGTCGACATCGTGCTCAACTCGCTGACTGGGCTCGCGCAGCGGGCGGGGCTGGAACTGCTCGCCTTCGGCGGTCGTTTCGTGGAGATCGGCAAGCGTGACGTCTACGAGCACACCCGCGTCGACCTCTACCCGTTCCGGCGCAATCTTGCTTTCTACTACGCAGACCTTCTGCTGATGAGCAACAGCGCGCCGGACAAGATCGGCAATCTGCTGCGGACGATCTATTCATCGGTCGCCGACGGCACACTGCCGACGCCGGAGTACTCCGTACGGCCGTTGGCCGAAGCGGACTCCGCCATCCGCGAGATGAGCGCAGCCCAGCACACCGGAAAGCTTGTCCTGACCATCCCGCATGGACAGCAGACCGAGGTCGCGGTGCCGCCGACCAAGGCCGGAGTCTTCCGCAAGGACGGCTCTTACATCGTCACCGGCGGTGTCGGCGGTCTGGGTTTGTTCCTCGCTGCGGTGATGGCATCAGCCGGCTGCGGCCGGATCGTGCTGAGTTCACGTTCGCAGCCGAACCCGCAGGCGCAGAAGACCATCGAGCGACTCCGGTCCAACGGGGCCGACGTCGTCGTCGAGAGCGGCAATATCGCCGATCCGGAGACCGCCGCCCGGTTGGTGTCCGCCGCCACCGCCACCGGTCTGCCGTTGCGCGGTGTTCTCCATGCTGCCGCGGTCGTCGACGACGCAACCCTGGCCAATATCACCGAGGAGTTGATCGACCGGGACTGGGCGCCTAAGGCACACGGCGCCTGGCACCTGCACCAGGCCAGTGTCGGACAGCCGTTGGACTGGTTCGCCAGCTTCTCCTCGGTTGCCGCGCTGTTCGGTTCCCCCGGTCAGGGCGCCTACGCCGCCGCCAACAGTTGGCTGGACACGTTCACTGCCTGGCGACGCAGCCAGGGTCTGCCTGCGACTGCAATCGCCTGGGGCGCATGGGATCAGATCGGCAAGGGCGCGGGTCTGGCGCAGCGCGGTGACACCGCGATGATCTCGCCACAGGAAGGCGCGCATGCCTTCCGCGCGCTGCTCCGCTACGACCGGGGCTACAGTGCCTACCTGCCCTTGACCGGCGCTCCATGGCTCACCGCACTGGCGGCTCGAAGTCCCTTCGCCGCAACATTCCACGCCGCAGAGTCAGGCGGCGGCACCAGCGCCGCCGCAGTTCTCGCCGAACTTCGCGCCCTGCCGCCGGAGGAATGGCCGGACCGGTTGCGCAGGCTGGTCACCGATCAGGTGGGTCTCATCCTGCGGAGGGCGATCGACCCTGATCGTCCGTTCGCCGAACACGGACTGGACTCCCTGGGCAATCTCGAATTGCGCACCCATATCGAAACCCAGACCGGCGTCCGGGTGACTCCGAAGACGATCGTCACCTACAACACCGCGCGCACGCTGGCGAGTCATCTCACCGAGGCGCTTGCCGGAGAGTCTGCTGGCTAGCGGAAAAGTTTGCCGGACAAGCCTGTTCAGCCTTCGATCAACCAGCCGGACAGTGCGATCATCAGCCGCCTGGGCACCACTTTGGTGAACCCGCGCCAGACCAGCGCGTTGGCAGCACCGTCGACGAAGCTGGGTTTGCGGCCGGCCAGCGCCCGCATGGTGTTCTCAACGACCTGCTCCGGGGTGCGGGTGAACATCACGGCCGCCGAACCTGAGGCGGCCTTCACCGCGGCATCACCGGCCACCTCGAAGAACGAGGTCTCGGTCAGCCCGGGACACACCGCCAGAACACGGATACCGTGCCTGCGCTCCTCGGACCACAGCGCCTCGGTGAACGACAACACAAAAGCCTTCGTCGCGCCGTATACCGCCATCTTCGGCAGGGGCAGGAAGGCGGCGGTCGAAGCCAGGTTGATGATCGCTCCACCACCCCTGGCCCGCATCTGCGGCAGATAACGCGCGGTGGTACCGACCAGCGTCAGGCAATTGAGCCGGACCTCTTCCTCAAGGCGTTCGGGGTCAGCGTCGGCGACGTCGCGATGGGTGCCGAAGCCGGCGTTGTTGACCAGCACCGTGATCTCCAGACCCAGCCTGTCGGTCTGCTGCCACAGATCACCGGCGGCGGTGGGGACCGACAGATCCATGGCGATCACGGTGACGTCCACCCCGTGCGCTGCGCGGAGTTGTTTCGCCAGAGCGTCGAGCCTGTCCTCGCTGCGGGCGACCACGACCAAGTCGTGGCCCCGCGCGGCGAATTGCCGGGCGAACTCGGCGCCGATGCCGGTCGATGCCCCGGTAATCAAGGCGACCATCGCAACCTCGCAATCTCCGATGGATGTCCGTACCGGCCACCTCAGCCGGTGCCGTTGGTCAGGTCCTCATCGTAGAGGGAGCCGACCGTGGTGAACTGCGGCGCATTAACGTCCGAGGTGCTCATGGCGGCCGACACGTACGATTAGAGATGTGCAACGTCCAGAGTGGCTTACCGGACTCGATGCCAGCTTCCTGAACCTCGAGACCGCGATCCAACCCCTGCAAATGTTGATCGTGACGCAACTGGACACCACAACCATTCCCGGCGGTTACTCCTACGAGAGTTTCCGTGCGGAATTGGCGGAGCGCATGCGTGCGGTACCGGAGTTTCGGGAGAAGCTGTCACCAAGATTCGGCAACCCCGATCACCCCGCCTGGGTCGAGGATCCCGAGTTCAACATCGACCGGCATGTTCACCGGATCGGCGTTCCGGACCCGGGAGGACCGGCCGAGCTGGACGAGGTCTACGGCTATCTGGCCGGTTTGCCGCTCAACCGGTTCCGGCCGCTGTGGGAGATGTGGGTCATCGAGGGCGTCGATGGCGCGCCGAGCAGCGAACGGCTTTCCGTCGTGATCAAGATCCATCACGCCGCCGCCGACGGTGTCAGCTACTCGGAGTTGTTCGCACGGTTGTGCAGCACCGAACCGGACCCGCCCCGCCGGGATTTCGTTGCGGCCCCGGGTGCCGACCGTCCGCTGCGGATCGCGATGGGCGGTCTGGCGCGGTTCGCCAACCGGCCGCTGCATCTTGTACGCAAAGTTGTGCCCGAGACCGTACACGCGGTGCGCGACGCCTACCGGCGGGCCGCACTCGGTCGCGCGATGGCCGCGCCCTTCAGCGCACCGCCGACGATCTTCAACAGCCGCTTCACCGCCAACCGCAATGTCGCGTTCACCCGCCTTGATCTCAACGAGGTGAAGAGGGTGAAGAACCACTTCGGGGTCACCGTCAACGATGTGGTCACCGCACTGGTCAGCGGATCGGTGCGGCAGTTCCTGCTGGAGCGGCACGAACTTCCGAGTTCCTCCTTGACGGCCCTGGTCCCGGCATCGGTGCACGCGCCGGATCGCCTCGGCCGCAACCAGGTTTCAGGAATGATCACCACACTGCAGACCCAGCTGGCAGACCCGGTGGAGAGGCTCAAGGCGGTCGCCGAGTCCAACACCATCGCCAAGGAGCACAGTGCGGCGATCGGTGCCACGCTGCTGGAGGACTGGATGCAGCTGGGCGGCCGGGCCATCCTCGGGATCGCCAAGCGGGTGTACGGCCGGGTGACTCGATCCAGGCCGATGTACAACGTCGTTGTGTCCAACTGCCCCGAACCCAAGCCGGCGGACTACTTCATGGGCGCCAGGGTCACGGCGTTCTACCCGGTGGGGCCGGTCATGCTCGGTGCGGGCCTCAACATCACCGTATGCACGGTACGTGGGGTACTCAACGTCGGACTGATCTCATGTCCGGACGTGCTGCCCGACCTGCCCGAGATTGCCAAGGGAATGACCACGGGTTTAAACCAGCTGCTGGATCAATGCGGCTGAGCCACAGTCGTTTTCGCTACTTGGTAATTTATTCTGTGGCCCATCCGTAGCGCGAAGGGATATCCACCAGCAGCTTGTGGATCGCGTCAGTGTACTGCTCGGGTCGCGCGCCATGGCTGTGATATGTGATCACCAATGTGCCGTCGTACATGATCGCTGAATACATATCGACACCCGCCGCGGTCGAAGCGAAGAGAACCTCGAAGCCGAACTGCTCGACTGTCAACTCCGGCGGTGTGCGCAGCGATGGAATATCTCCGCTGTCGGTGGCCATCACCACATCGGGCAAACCGGGAGGGTTCCCCTCGTAGTGCTGGCCGAAGTGCAGGAAGGACTGTTGGATCACGCCTTCGGCCAGATCGGAGCGGAACGCCTCGGCGATATCGCGGGCCAGGTCGATGACATCGGTGTCCGGGTGGATCTCGGCCAGGTACATCGCCATCCCGATCGGGTTGGTGGCCTCGGTCGCACCCACCGGCGGGGTCAGGAAGAAGCGCAGATCGACCGGATAGGTGTACGGGATCGGGATGTTCGGGGTATCCCGAATAGTCCACTCGGACATCAGGATCGCAGCCGCGACCATCGCATTGAGACTGACTCGGCGGGACGCGCAAATGTCGAGCAGGCTCTGACTCTCCTGGCGGGTAAGCCGACAGGTGGCCGACGGCACACGTACCGATTGCGGCCCCACCCGTCCTTCGTTGCGCTTTGACGGAGGAAGGTCGTAGGCGAAGATCGCCGGCATGAACCGTTCCAGTCCGAATCGCTGAAGCTTGCTGATGCCGCGGGTGGTAAGCACCGACTCCAACGAGTCCGGAATGGGTTCGACCTTGACCGGTCCCACACCTGCGCCCGTCACGATATCGGTGTACCAACCGAACAACTGCTCCAGCAGAACGAATTGGTGGTGCGCGTCAGCCAGCGAGTGATGTATGTAAAGCGTGAGCTCGGAGCGCTCGTCACCCATTCTCAATCGCAGGTTGACCAGTGCCTCGGATTGGTTCGGAAGCCGTTGCGACAGCGGATCGTCGATCTTCTCGAGCCATATGCCGGCATGTTCGAAATCATCGACCATGAGCTGGTGGCGACCGTCCGCTCCCCTGCTGAGATGCCCGGCATGCGCTGGGTGCACCCGAAGCAGAGTCCTGAAGGCCTCCGCCATCGCATCGACAACGATCGGTCCGCGCAGCGTCAGAGTCAGACCGATGAAGTTCTCGGACTGTGCAAAGAACTCCTCACTGGGCGCCAAATACCGAATCGGCGATGAGTCGAACACCGTGAACCCTCCTCTTGAAGTGCGTGGCCGGTCAGCGGCTTGTGCTTGCCTTTCGGTAGCCCACCATGATGGGCCAGAAACACAGCGCGACGATCCCCACCGACCACGCGAGGGTACCGAGCATCGGCACCAGCACCGGACCACCGACCGACAGGCCGCGCATCGCGTCGACAGCGGTCGACATCGGCTGATACCGGACGACTGGCTGAACCCATTCGGGGTATTTGTCGACCGGAACGAATCCGGTGCACAGAGCCAGACCCATACCCGCGACGGGTTGAATCGCGTCCACCAGAAGTGCTTTCGGCCAGTGCAGTGCGACCATGGTCACCGCGGAGGAAAACGCCACTCCGAAGATCACCGGGACGGTGAGCCACAGCACGGCGGCCGCGATGCCCTGATGGAAACGGAAGCCGAGAGCGAATCCGACGCACAGGATGACCGACGTCGTCGCGAAGAGTCGGATGACTTCGGCGAACAGTCTCGCCAGCAGGCCTGCCCCGCGATGCAACGGCAGCACCCAGAGCCGGTTCAGGAATCCGTCGTGTTGTTCGCCGATGATCCCGATCATGCCCACTGCGGACCCGGATATCGCCGCCACCAGTGCCATCAGCGGCGCGCTGCGGTAAATCCCGTTCTCGCCGGTGACCGCCTCGATCGAGTCACCGAGGACGATGTCAATCGTGAGCAGAAACAGCACCGGCAGCAGTAGCGCGAACGCGATGGTGATCGGGTTGCGGATCAGCCGGACCAGTAATCGCCTCGTGAGCACCGCGGTCTGCGCGGCCATAGTCGACAGTGAGGTTTCCGCGTCAGCGCGCGCGCCAGCCGAACTCGATGCATCCACCAGGATCGCCATCAGATCCTCCGCCGGTAGACCACGATGGCCCACGGGACGGTGCAGGCGATCAGGCCGACAATCCAGGCCAGGGCCGGGCCGACGACCGACCAGGTGACCGGTGCCGTTCCGGGTGAGCTGTCACCTGCAAGCGCCTGCAGGGCGTACACGATCTGCGACACCGGCTGGTTGCGCACAATCGGCTGAATCCACTCCGGAAAGCGTTGCACCGGTTGGATTCCCACCGACAGATACCCGAAGATCATCTGCGGCAGCAGCAGCCACTGGGTAGTCGCGGCGGGATTACGTGAGTTGGTTCCGATGACGTCACCGATGAACGACAGCGCCAGACCGGTGAGAAGTGCCAGCAGGCAGAATGCCACGATGTCGAGCGGTCCGCGGTGGAAACGAAATCCGATCACATAGCCGCAGATGATTGCGACGGTCAGTGCGATGGCGCAACGATAGAAACTCGCGGAGATCCGGGCCGCCAACGGTGTCAGCGCCGCGATCGGCAACGCTTTGAGCCGGCGATTGAGCCCCTGCACCGAGTCGGTTGCGGCCCGGAACGCGGTCGTCACCGACGCGAAGGCGATGGCTTGCAGAGTGATCAGCGGCAGAAGGTATTGCGCGTAGCTGCTCGTCGGTAGGTCAGGGCCGTCCATCAGCCGGTTCAGTGGGATGTAGAAACCCGCGGTCGCCACCACCGATGTGACGATTCCCACCGCGACCTCGCCATTGCGCAGGCTGGGGGCGATCAGACGGGAGGTGAGCACCCACCACTGCTGCACCGTCGCCGGTGCAGGCCGGTTGGCGGTCAGGATTGTCACGCCCGCACCTCGCCAGCCGCGTCCGTCGGCGCTGAGCTGGTGGCCGGACCCCCCGTCAGCGCCAGGAACACATCGTCGAGCGACGGCCGTCGCAATGCGATATCGGCCAACTCGATCTCCGCTGATGTCAGTCGCTGCACGACCGTTGTCAACGTGCCCGGACCGTCGGGGGCGGGGATCGTGACGCGATCGGATTCGGCAGTGAGCGCAGCCCGGCTTGTCGCCGGTAGAAGCGAACCGAGAGCACCCGCAACGGCGTAGACGTCGGCGGGGTCGCGGGGCACGATCTCGCAATACGTGCCGCCGGTGCGCTCCTTGAGTTGGTCGGCGGTTCCCTGCGCGACGATCGTGCCGTGGTCGATCACGACGATCCGGTCACTGAGCGCGTCGGCTTCTTCCAAATACTGCGTCGTCAACAGGGTTGCGATACCCGCCGACTTGAACGAGGTGACCAGATCCCAGATGCCCTGGCGGCTGCGCGGATCCAGTCCGGTCGTCGGCTCGTCAAGGAACACCACCTCGGGGCGGACCACCAGTCCGCAGGCGATATCGACGCGGCGGCGCATTCCGCCGGAGTAGGTGCCGACTCGGCGACCGGCCGCATGCTCCAGATCGAACTCGCCCAGGAGTTCGCGCGCCCTGTTCTGCGCCGCCGCTTTCTTGAGTCCCTGGAGCCGGCCGAACATAACCAGATTCTCGTATCCGGTCTGCATATCATCGAGGGCGACGTGCTGGCCGGTGAGCATGATCGACCGGCGCACCATCGCCGGGTCGGAGACCACGTCGTGACCGGCGACGATCGCACGTCCACGATCCGGCTTGGTCAGCGTCGACAGGATCTCCACAGTCGTCGTCTTGCCGGCGCCGTTGGGACCCAGCAGGGCCACTACCTCACCGCGGCCCACGTCGAACGAGATGTCACGCAACGCGTCAACCGGGCCGAACGACTTACCGACGCCGTCGACATCGACGCCTTTGCCGGACTCCGACATCGCTACCTACTCGTCATCGTCGAGCACGGCCGCCGACAGATCGACCAGCGCGAGGGCTTCGTCATCATCGGCATCGTCATCGCCACCCTCATCACCGGCAACCGCGTCACCGATCAATTCCATCAGGATTGCGGGGAATTGTTCGGCGAACGCGTCGACAGTGCCGCTGCGTACCCGCCGGCTGTCGTACCACCAGTCCATCCGCAGCTCGCCGCCGTAGCGATACGCCCTCAGTTCAAGCGGGTGACCCAACCCAGGCAGGGTGTCCCGGATCGCCAGCTCGTTGTCGGGGTCGAACTGGACCGGTGCATCGTTGTGCTGCCACTCGGGGATCATGCCGAGGTAGGAGACGAAGATGTCCGCGGTGCCCGCGGCCGCGAGCAGCGCGGCGGTCGGAGCGTTCAGGTAACGCAGTAGTCCGTACCCGATTCCGTGATGGGGCACGGCGTCGAGGGCCTGGCTGACCTCGCTGAGTAGTTCCGGCGCGGCGGTACCGGATGCGCACGGCAGAGCAATCGGGTAGACCGTGGAGAACGAGCCGAGGGTCCTGCGCAGGTCGACATCCGGCCGCAGTACCGACCGGCCTGCACCGGCCAGGTCGACCGAAGCCACGCCGTCGCCGAGGGTGACCGCAATGGTGCGCGCCAGCGCGGCCAGCAGGATCGCCTCGATCGAGGACTGCAACAGCCTGCGGGCGTTGTCGAACTGCGATGTCTGCTCGGCGGTCAATCCGGTCGCCAGTTTGGTGAGATCCGCGGCGTGCGGCGGGCCGGTGGGTTCGGTATCGGTGTCAAGGCCCGCCAGGCTCAACGTCGTCTTCGCGGCGTTGTCGATCCAGTAGTCCAGGCTGTCAAGCACCGCGGGATGGGCGGCCAGGGCGGCACAGCGCTGTGACCATTCCCGCCACGGTGCGGTGGCCGGTTCCACAGCGATGTCCTGATCTGCCAGCCGCTGACCGAATGCGGTCAGCAGGTCGGTCGCCAACACGTCTCGTGAGGTCGCGTCAAAGACCATCTGGTGCACGGTCAGAACCAGGAAACGCGATTCGCCGGTGCTGTCTGTGACCCGGGTCGCCGTCAGTGGCGAGCTGCTCAGATCCTGTGCCGCAACAGTTTCGGCGACAATAGCCGCGAGCGCCTCACGCTCCTGCGGCGTTCCCGGTGCCATACCTCCGGGCAATGCGGACTCCGCCACATGGATTGACTCGACCGGTTCGCCGATCCGCTGTTCCCAGATCCCCTTTCGCTTGGTGACCGTCATACGAAGCGCGTCATGGGCGTTGGTCACCGCAGTCAGCACCGACCGGACGTCGTCGACGCTCACCCGCGCAGCGATGCGCAGCACCAGTGGCACCCGCCACCGGCCTGCCTCGGCCAACCCACCCTCGAGGAAGCGCAGGATATTCGGCGGGACTGGAAGGCCCAGATCGCCGGTGTCCTGACCTGACAGGCTGCCGGATCCGGAGCGGGCGACGAGGGTGTCGGCCAGTGCGGTCAGGCTTGGGTGGTCGTAAAGATCCTGGGGCGTGAGTTCCAGGCCCTGATGGGACGCGGTCATCGCCACACCGATCGCCAGCAGTGAGTCGCCGCCGAGTTCGAAGAAGTTGTCGCCCGGTGCCACCGTCGTGACGCCGAGGCACTGCGACCAGATCTGTGCCAGCGTCGCCTGCATCTGCGAGCGGGCGTCCGCGGCGCTACCGCCCTTGTTCTCCGCCGGCTGTGCATCGCCGGTGCCGGCCGCTACTGCGCCGACCGAAGACTTCACGAAGGCCGCGGGCTCGATCCAGTGCCGCTGGCGCGCGAAGGCGTAGCCCGGCAGCGTCACGCGTCGGGCATGTTCTCCCTGCAGCACCGTCCAGTCCACCTCGACACCGGCCGACCACAGCTGGCCGAGTGCGAGCAGAAACGCATCGCGGTCTTTCCTGTTCTGCAACGGGTGCCGCATCATCTTCACCGCGCGGTGGTTCTGCGACCAACCCGGTTGCCGAACGGCCGACCCGGTCAGACTGCCGCCGGGGCCGACTTCGACCAGCACCCGGTGGGTTTCACCGAGGAGCACCTCGAGTTCGTCGGCGAAGCGCACGGTGGATCGGATGTGCTGGGCCCACCGATTGGGGTCGGTGGCTTCCTCGTCGGTCATCCAGGTGCCGGTCACGTTCGACAGCATCGGAATGGCCGGAGCCCGCAATGTGACGGTCGCGAGGTACTCGGCGAACGGTGCGAGCACGACATCCATCGACTGCGAGTGAAAACCATGGGACGTGCGAACGCGGCGGGCCAGAATGCCCTTGGCGGCAACGGCGTCGGTGAACTCGCGGATCGCATCCTCAGGTCCCGCCACGACGCAGCCGCCGGGTTCGTTGATCGCGGCAAGGTCGACACCCCCGCCGAGTTGGTCGGTGATATCGGCGGGACTGGCCGCCACCGCCACCATCGCGCCCGGGGGTGCGGCGTGCATCAGCTTCGCCCGAAGTGCGACGACCTTGATCGCGGTCGGCAAGTCGAAGACGCCGGCGAGGGTGGCCGCCACGAGTTCGCCGATGCTGTGCCCGGCGAGCGCCGTCGGTGTGACGCCGTAGGACATGGTCAGCTGTGCCAGGGCGTACTCCACCGTGAAGAGCGCGGGTTGAGCCAGATCGGTGGACTCGAGGCTGGTGGCACCGGTCTCCGCATCGAAAACCTCTGCGTTGAGGTCGATGTCGAGTTCCTCACGGAAGCCGGCGGCACACCGGTCGAAGCTCTCCCGGAACACCGGTTCGGTGTCGTAGAGCCCGCGGCTCATGCCGACATGCTGGGAACCCTGGCCGGGGAACAGAAATGCCACCCGGTCGGATCCGTTCCCGACCGAAGGTGCCAGCCCGACCGAGACGTTGTCATGCTCGTCCGCCGACAGTACGGCGTGGGCGTCAGCGTGGCCGTCGACGACCGCAGCCATCCGGAACTCGTGGGTGCGGCGCTTCTCAAGCGTGAACGCGACGTCGGCGAGTGGCAGCTTCTCATCGCGAGCAAGTTCGGTGGCAAGTGCTGCCCTGGCGTCCTGCAGGGACTCGGCGGTGCGGGCCGACAGCAGCAACACCTGCGGACCGCCTGGTGCCGGGCCTCCGGCCGCGGTCCGGGGAGCCTCCTCGACCACGACGTGCGCATTGGTGCCGCCGACGCCGAAGGAGCTGACGCCGGCACGCCGCGGTGTTTCGGATTCCCACGGGAGATAGGTGTTCGACACGACGAACGGTGTGTTCTCCAGATGTAGTTCGGGATTGGGCGCGGTGTAGTTCGCGGTCGGCGGAATCGCCCTGTGCTGCAGGCACAGGATCGTCTTGATCAGTCCGGCCACTCCGGATGCGGCGTCGAGGTGGCCGATATTGGACTTCACCGAGCCGAGGACGCATGGGCCGGGCCGCTCGAGTTCTGCTGCCTCGAATGCCTTTCGCAGTGCTTCGATTTCGATCGGATCACCGAGTGGGGTTCCGGTGCCGTGGGTTTCGACGAATCCAATGGTTGAGGCGTCGACCTCGGCAACGGCCTGCGCTTCGGCGATTACCTCAGCCTGCCCGGAAACGGTGGGGGCCGCGTAGGTCATCTTCAACGCGCCGTCGTTGTTGACCGCCGAGCCACGGATGACGGCGTGGATGCGATCACCGTCGTCGAGGGCCGCCTGCAATGGCTTGAGGATCAGCGCTGCTACCCCGCTGCCGAATATCGTTCCGTCGGAACCGATGTCGAAGGGCCGGCAGTGCCCTGAGGGCGACATCATCGCGCCGGATTCGTAGGTGTAGCCGACCTGGTGTGGCACTCGGATCGCGGACCCGCCGGCCAATGCCAGATCGCATTCCCCGGACAGCAGGCTCTGACAGGCCAGGTGCACCGCGACCAACGACGACGAACATGCGGTCTGCACGGACATGCTCGGCCCACGCAGATTCAATTCATGTGACACCCGGGTTGCCAGGTGATCCTTGTCATTGAGCAGCACCAGGTTGAACATCTCGACGGTGATGCCCTCGCCCACAAGCGTATTGACGTCGCGATGCGATATCAGGTTGTCCATCAGATAACCACTGGCGGTACTGCTGGCGAACACACCGATCGATCCGTCGTAGTGCTCGGGGTCGTACCCCGAATCCTCAAGTGCGTGCCAGGCGGTCTGTAGGAACAGCCGCTGCTGAGGGTCCATCATGCGCGCGGTGTACGGGTTGATCCCGAAGTACTCCGCGTCGAAATCCTCGATCCCGTCCAGCAGTGGTGCCCTCCGGACATAGGTGGGATCGGCCAATGTCGTGGCGCTCACTCCCGAGGCGACGAGTGTCTCCTCCGACAACGTTTCAATGGACTCCCTACCAGCGCAGAGGTTCTCCCAGAACTGCGTCAGAGAACCCGCGCCGGGGAAGCGGCCCGCCATTCCGATGACAGCTATCGCATTGTCGTTGGTCACCCGACATGTCCTTTCCGTCTGCTCGCCGCTCCCTGACGCGCCTTGGCTCGCTGCTGGGCGCGGGTGGCGACGCCGGACTTGGCCGCCGGCGCCGCGTCGCAGCCCATGCGCTCGCACAGTGCCTCGGTCAGGGACGAGATCGTCGGGTTCTCGTAGATGAACGCGGCCGGCAGATCGATGCCGAGGCTCGCGCTGAGAGTGCGCTGAAGTGTGACGCTCATCAGCGAGTCCATGCCGAGTTGGAAGAATCCCGCCTCCGGGTCCAGACGATCGCCGGGTGCAAGGCCGATCACGGCGGATGCGGTCGCCAGGATGTGCTCTGCCAACAGTTCCCGGCGGTCCTCGGACGGGCATTCGCGCAGCGCCTTGCGGAACTCACTCTCGGGTGCATCCGCACCAGTGGCCGCATCGCGCTCAAGAACGTCGTCGATGATGCGCAATGCTCCACGGGTCCGGTAGGCCGCGGCAATCAGCGGCCAGTCGGCGTCGACGACAGTGATCCGCACCGGCGCGCCGGAACCCATCGCCAGGGGCAACGCGCGGATTGCGACCTCATCAGCCATCGGCTCGAGTCCCGCGTTCGCCATGACCTCGCCGGCGTCAGACTGCAAGTCGGCCAACGACTTCCATAGTCCCCAGTTCACCACGGTGGCAGGGAGGCCGAGATTGCGGCGCGCGTAGCCGAAGGTGTCGAGGAACGTGCTGGTGGCCGTGTAGTGGGCCAGCCAGCGCGAACCGAGTAGACCGGAGATCGACGAGAACAGCACAAAATGGCGAACCCGCGTCCGCAAGGACAGGGCGTGCAGTACCCCGAGTGCATCCAGTTTCGGCCGGAACATTGTGCTGACGTCGTCATCGGTCATATCAGCCAGCGTCACCGGGCCTCCGGCGAATGCCGCCAGGTAGATGCCGTCCAGCGCCGGCAGATCCGCGCCGAACCGTTCGAATAGTGCGGCCATCGCGGACTCATCGGTGACGTCGGCTGCCACCTGAACCAGATTCGTCCCGGTCGATGCGAGTTGTTGGGCAAGATCGCGCAACCGTTCACCGGGGTTTCGCGACACCGCGACGATCGTGCCGGCGCCCATCTCGGCGAGTTGCCGGATCAGATGCGGGCCGATGTGACCGGTGGCTCCGATCACGAGGTGGCTACCGTCCTTGGTCAACACTGCGTGCGAAGCCGGCGGGGCGCCGGGTTCCAGGCGCGGCACATGCCGCACACCCGAGCGGTAGACGACTTGGTCCTCACCGTCGCCGATGGTGGCCTCGTCTCGCGCCAGGCGGGCGGCCAGCACGGCCGGTATCGACTCGTCCACGTCGATGACACCACCCCAGATTTCGGGGAGTTCGAGGGCCAACGTGCGGCCGAGTCCCCAAAGCACGGCGTGCACCGGGTTGGCCCGGTCACCATCGATGACCGGCTGGGCGTTGCGGGTCAGGAAGAACAGCTTCGGTGGCTGTGATCCCTGGGCATGGGCGGCCAGATCGGTGGCGACACGGCGGGCCTCATTGAACAGCCGGTAGGCCGACGCGATATCGAAGGATGCCCCCGTCGACGCCGGGGCGAACAGTACGTATTCCGCATCCCCAAGCTCGCCGTCCCCGAGCTCGGCGCCGCCCAGTTCGGCAGCCAGCAGGTCGTCGCCGAGTACCCGCCACGATCCGCCCGCGCCGATTGAGCCGGCGGGCAGCGGACGAATGGGCCAGTTCGGCTCATACAGCCAATCGATTGGGACCGGGCTGTCCCCGGCTGACAGTGCCCTACCGCGGCGGGTTCCGAACCCGCTGCGAACAGGTGCGAAATCAAGCCAGTGTCTGGTGTGACGCCACGGCGTGACGGGCAGCGCGGGGTGCGGCTCGGGCGGGTGCGGACCGACCGGCGGCCGGGCGGTGAACGTCGAGTTGAGACTGGTATGGAATGCGACGGTGTCATTGGTGTCGCGCGCCAGGGTGCCGAAGCTGTGATGATGCTTGTTGCCCGTGTCCGGGTCCTCGAGGGTGTCGGTGATGGCCTTGGTGAGGATCGGATGCGGGCTGATCTCGATGAATGTGCTGTTGGTGGCACCGGCGGTGGCGATGGCATCGCCGAACCGGACCGGGTTGCGCAGATTGGCCACCCAGTGGACAGCATCGAATTGCGTTGCCTCACCGGCATTCTCGACGGTTGATATGACCCGAACGACCGGAAATCCGGGTATCAGATCGGCGAGTGCGTCCTTCAGTTTCGGCAGGATCGGGTCCATCATCGCGTGATGGGAGGCAACCTCCATGTTCACCCTGCGGGCAAAGACGTTGCGCTCGCGTGCCACCTCTATGACGGCGTCGACCTCGTCGGCCGGGCCTGCCACCACGGTCTGGTGCGGGGATGAGTACACCGTGATCGTGACCCCCGGGTAAGGGTCGATCAGCGCCTCGGTGGCGGCTGCGCCGAGTTCCAGTAACGCGACCGCGCCCTTATCGGTCAACTGCGCCATCAGTTGCGACCGTGCGGCGATCACCTGTAGACCCTCGGCGGCGGTCAGTGCTCCGGCGGCCACCGCGGCGGACACCTCACCCATGGAATGTCCGATGACGGCGTCGGGTTCGACGCCGTAGGAGCGCCACAGCGCCGTCAGCGCCACCTGCAGGCCGTACAGAACCGACTGAACTCGCACCGAACCCTCGACCGGTTCACCATTGGCCAGCACGTCATGCAGTGAGAACCCCAGCCGGGTGATGAACTCAGGATCAAGTTCGGCGACCGCCTCAGCGAACGCCGGCTCATCGGCGAGTAACTGCCGACCCATGCCCGCCCACTGGGAACCCTGGCCGGAATACACGAACACCACGCCCGGGCCACAGGCTCCCGGGTGCGGGCCGACGACTCCGGTCGCGGTCTGTCCTTCGGCCAGCGCCCGGAGTGCGGCCACGGCTTCATCGCGATCGACCGCGCAGACGGTTGCAAAGCTCGCCTGGTGGGTGCGGTGGTGGTTGAGGGTGTGCGCCACCTCGGCCAGCGGAACCGCCGCCCCGGCACCGGTCATCCAGTCGGCCAGCATCGCGGCCGTCGTCGCCAGCCGATCGGGACTCTTCCCACTGACCACCAGCGTGGTCGCCGCCGGCGTAGGAACCGGCAGGCGTAGCGGGGCCTCCGGAGCCTGCTCGAGCACCACATGGGCGTTGGTCCCGCCGAACCCGAATGAGGACACCCCCGCCAGGCGCGGCTGACCATTCGACGGCCATGTCATCGGCTCGTCGACGACCTTCAACCGAAGCTCGTCGAACGGGATGTGCGGATTGGGGTTATCGAAGTGTTGATTGGGGGGAATCTCGCCACGCTGCACGGCCAGGGTGGTCTTGATAAGACCGGCGATACCGGCAGCGGCCTCGAGGTGACCGAGGTTCGTCTTGGCCGCGCCGACCAGCAGCGGATCGGCGGGTTGGCGTCCCCTGCCGTAGACGGCACCGAGAGCACGGGCCTCGATTGGATCACCGAGCAGCGTTCCGGTGCCGTGCGCCTCGACGTAGCCGACCTCGGCGGGCTCCACCCCGGCGTCCGCACAGGCGGCCCGCAACACAGCGGCCTGCGCGGCCGGATTGGGGGCCATCAGACCGTTGGAGCGGCCGTCTTGGTTGACCGCGGAACCGCGCACGACCGCCAGGATCCGATCACCGTCGCGCACCGCGTCGGAGAGCCGCTTGAGCACCGCGACCCCGCAGCCCTCGCCACGGACGAATCCGTCGGCAGCCGCGTCGAAGGCGTGGCATGCGCCGGTGGGCGACATGGCCTCGGCCCGGTCGAAACTACGCGTCACCACCGGTGAGAGCAGCAGGTTGACCCCGCCGGCGATGGCCAGATCCGACTGGCCGGTCCGCAGGCTCTGACAGGCCAGGTGAACTGCCACCAACGATGAGGAGCAGGCCGTGTCGATGGTCAGCGAGGGCCCGTGCAGGTCGAGAAAGTACGACAACCGATTGGCGATGATGCTCAGCGCACCGCCGGTCCCCGTCCACGCTTCGATCTGGTTGAGATCGCGCGAGGCCAGATACCCGTACTCACTGACGCACGCACCGACGAAGACACCCGTCTGGGAACGCTGCAGTGACTCGGCCGGGATGCCGGCGTGTTCGAGTGCCTCGACCGTCACCTCGAGGATCAGGCGCTGCTGCGGGTCGATGTAGTCGGCCTCGCGCGGAGTGATGTTGAAGTATTCGGCGTCGAAACCCGCGACGTCGGATAGGAACGATCCCCACCGGGTCGTTCCGGCGAGTGCATGCTCGGTTTGGGGCGAGCCGTCATCGAAGGCCTGCCAGCGGTCGTCGGGTACGGTGCTCACCGCCGAGCGGCGCGCAGATATGAAGTCCCACAGCGCATCCGGTCCGTTGATGTCGCCGGGCATCCGGCAGCCGAGACCGATGATGGCGATCGGTTCAGTCAGGGCGGCGAGACTGCCTTCGGCCGTCTGCGCCGCTTCGGCGTCGGGATGGGCCAGCGCGTAGGCAAGACCCGCGATGGTCGGGGTCTGCCAGATGTCGATCGGCGACACCGGCCGGCCCAATAACTCGGCGAGCACACCGGCGAGCACAACTCCGTCGCGCGATCCGACCCCGAGCTCGTTGAACGGGATGTCGACGTCGACCTGGTCCGGGTCGCAGCCGACATTGGTTACCAGGTAGCTGACCAGCCAGCGGCGAAGATCGGCCTCCTCATCGCCGGCTTGGGTCATACGGCGATATCCATCCTCTGGAATTCACCATCGCGGTAGAGCTCCCGGCATGAGGACCGGCGGATCTTGCCGCTGGTGGTGATCGGGATGGATCCCGGTGACACCAGCACCAGGTCGTCGACTCGAAGATTGTGCGACTTCCACACCACGTCGGCCACCTCGTGCTTGACCGAGTCCAGTTCCGGCGCGGGCTTGATCTCGACGATGGCGACAAGATTCTCGGAGGAATCGTGATCGACGGCAATCGCAGCGACGCGGCCGCCGGTGACCTCGCGGATGGTGGCCTCGATGTCCTCGGGGTAGTGGTTGCGCCCGTCGACGATCAGCAGGTCCTTGATACGGCCCATGATGAACAGCTCGCCATCGGAGATGGTTCCGAGGTCACCGGTGCGCAGCCACGGTCCGGCCGGGGTGCCTTCGGAAGGGTTGTTGATCCGGGCGCGGAAGACGCTGGTGGTCAGCTCCGGCTTGCGCCAGTAGCCCAGGGCGACATTATCGCCGCGGGTCCAGATCTCGCCGATGGTGCCCGCGGGCACCTCGATACCGGTCTCCGGGTCGACGATGCGAACCGGGTAGGCCTGCGGCGGTCCGTAACTGACCAGTTCGGTTCCGCTCTCCGGCCGGGAGTCGCTGCGCTGGGCGACGCCGGCGGCAAGCTCCTCGAGGTCGAAGCGGGCGGTGCGGACGGTGTGCGAAATCGGGGGTGAGGCGACATACAGCGTCGCCTCAGCGAGACCGTAGGAGGGCCGGATGACCTTCTCGGTGAGCCCGAACTTGGCGAAGCGGTCGATGAACCGCTTGACGGTTCCGTAGTGCACACGCTCGGCTCCGCTGAGGATGCCGTGCACTCGGCTCAGATCCAGACCCTCCATGTCGGCATCGGTGGTCCGGCGGGCGGCGAGTTCGAAGGCGAAGTTGGGCGCACCGGAGAAGCACACCGGGTTCTGCGCCATCAGCTGCATCCAGCTGGCGGGCTTGGCCAGGAACGCCAGCGGGCTGGTCAGCACTGCGCTGCAATTGGTCACCAGCGGCGAGCAGACGCCCATGATCAGACCAAGGTCGTGGAAGAACGGCAACCACGACACCACCGCGGTCTCCTCGGGCACGCTGCCGCCGTACTCGATGAAGTAGTCCCCGACGATCTGTTCGATATTGCTGGTCACGTTCTTGTGCGACACGATCACGCCGGCCGGTGTGCGGGTCGAGCCCGAGGTGTACTGAAGGTAGGCCGGGCCGTGGCACGAATCATCGGTCTCGTCGAGTGCGCGAGCCGGGTCGACATCGATGACGTCGACCTCCAGGACGGTGGGCGCAGGACGGCCACCATTAGGGCTGGCGTATTTGTTCACATCGGCGACGGCTGCCGAGGTGGTCAGCAGCACGGACGGCACGCTGTCGGCCAGGGCGGACTCCACCCGCTGGTCGTGCACACCGAACATCGGCACCGACAGCGGCACCGCGATCAGACCGGCCTGAAGCGATGCGTAGAACGCGACGACGTAATCCAGCCCCTGCGGAGCCATGATCGCCACCCGGTCGCCCTTGGTGGCGGTCTTCCTCAGCTCCTCGGCCAGTGACAGGACCCGCCGGTAGAGCTGGTTCCAGGTCAGGCTCTCCGGGTGACCCGTGCCGAGCACGGCACCGTCCATGAACGTGAAGGCCAGTTCGTCGCCCTGGGTGTTCGCCTGCTGGCGCAACAGGGCAGGAAGTGTCATATCGGTGTTGAGCATGGTCGAAGACCTCTTCGCGTTTCTCTGTGTGCTCGCTGGCCGGGCAACGCCCGATTCACACGGCCTCTTCGGACGTGCGAATCGGTCTACGGGCGCTAGCCCGCTGCGCTGCTCCCCAAACCTGAGAGCGTGGGGCTCCAGCAAATCTACCAGCTATCCTGCCATCTTGCCCAGCCCGCGAATTCCAGAGGGCTTCCCGACAGCGATCAAAGGAAGTTGCCGGTCATCAGAGGGTATGGGGCTAGCCTTGGGCGGATAGGTTGGCAGCCCCTGACAGGACTTAGCCACCACCCGACGGCGCACCGGTGATCAGCTAACTCAGAAAAACTCAGGATTGGCCGATTATCGTGCGATTATCGCCCGCCCACGGGCGTCGAGGGGATCCGTTCCTCGACCCACTGAGACAGCTCCGGCAGGTTCTCGTTGATGTAGAAGTGGCCACCGGGAAATGTGGTCAGGTCGAATGCGTCGGTCGTCCGCCGGGCCCACGGCGCCACCATCTCGGCGGTGGCCAGTTCGTCATCTTCGGCGATGAGCGCGTGGATCGGGCACGAGACCACCGCCTCCGGCTCGCGGTCATAGGACGCCACGGCCTTCAGTCCGCGCAGCGTCGGCAGCAGAGTGGCGGCGAACTGGTCATCGTTGAGGAACTCCGGATTGGCGCCGGTGACATTGCTGATCAGGCTCAGTAGTTGTTGATCCGAACCGGCCAGTTCAGCGCGGCGCGGCCACAGGCCCGGGGCGGCGCTCGCCGATACGAACAGTGCGGCGATCGGATTGCCGGCCAGCTCGAAACGCGTCGCGACTTCGAAAGCCAACAATCCGCCCATGCTGTGGCCGAAGAACGCAACCGGGCCCGGTTGCACCTCGGCCGGCTTCAACATCGCGCAGAGGCGGTCGGCCAGATCCGGAATACTCGAGTACTGAGACAAATCCTTGCCCGCCCGCTTGCCCGGATACTGGACCGCGACGCATTTGGTGCCACCGGTGAATGCGCGGGCGAACGGCACGTAGAAGTCGGCTGAGCCGCCGGTGTGCGGGAAGATGTAGAGCCGGGCATCCGGCCGTTGATCTGAAACCACGATTAGATCGGGATCAGACCGTGTTTGCGCGCGATACGCTGAATCTGCTTGTCACGCAACAATCTCAGTGACTTCCGAAGCAGAAGCCGGGTCTGGTGCGGTTCGATGACCGCGTCGATGTAGCCGCGCTCGGCCGCCACGTAGGGAATCGCCATATTGAGGTTGTAGCCCTCGATGAAGTCGGCGCGGATCTTCTGAACCTCAGGCGCGGTGGGATCAGGGAACCGCTTCACCAGAAGTTGGGCTGCGCCCTCGGCGCCGATCACTGCGATGCGGGCTGTCGGCCAGGCGAAGTTGAGATCGGCCGTCAACTGCTTGGAACCCATCACCGCGTAGGCGCCGCCGTAGGACTTGCGAACAGTGATGGTGATCTTCGGGACGTCAGCCTCGACGACCGCGTAGAGGAATCGGCCGCCGCGCTTGATGATTCCGTTCTTCTCCTGTTCAACCCCGGGCAGGAAGCCCGGGGTGTCCACGACAAAGACAACCGGCAGGTTGAACGCGTCGCAGAACCGCATGAAGCGGGCGGACTTGTCGGAGGCCTCGTTGTCGATCGCCCCGGACATGTGCATCGGTTGATTGGCGATCACCCCGACCGGTCTGCCGTCCACCCGGGCGAAACCGGTGATCATCGCAAGACCCGCCTGAGCATTGACGTCGAGAAAGTCACCGTCGTCGAATATCCGGATCAGGATTTCGTGCATGTCATAGGCCGTGTTGTCGGCGTCCGGAACAATGCTGTCGAGCTCGAGGTCGTGCGGGGTGATCTCCGGTTCGAGACCGGGATTGATCACCGGCGCATCGTCAAAAGTATTGGGCGGCAGGAACCCCAGGAAATCCCGGACATACGCGAATGCGGCCTTCTCGGAATCGACCACCTGGTGGATATTGCCGTAGCGAGCTTGATGGTCGGCGCCGCCGAGCTCGTCGAGGGTGACATCCTCACCGGTGACGTCTTTGATGACGTCGGGTCCGGTGACGAACATGTAGCCCTGGTCACGGACGGCGACCACCAGGTCGGTCTGGATGGGCGAGTACACCGCACCGCCGGCACACTTGCCGAGAACGATCGATATCTGCGGCACGACGCCACTGAGAAGTTCATGCCGGCGACCCAACTCGGCATACCAGGCCAACGAGGTCGCCGCGTCCTGGATCCGGGCGCCGCCGGAGTCGTTGATGCCGATGATCGGGCAGCCGACCATGGCCACCCACTCCATCAGGCGGGCCACCTTGCGGCCGAACATCTCCCCGACGGTGCCCTGGAACACGGTCTGATCGTGGCTGAACACACCGACCGGACGGCCGTTGATGGTGGCGTGCCCGGTCACCACGCCGTCGCCGAAGAGCGCGTTCGGATCGCCGGGAGTCTTTGCGAGCGCGCCGATCTCGAGGAAGCTGCCCGGATCGACCAGTTCGTGAATGCGTTCGCGGGCGCTGGGCAGCCCCTTCTTCGCCCGTTTGGCGACAGCCTTCTCGCCACCGGGCTCCTTGGCCAGTTCGAGCTTGTCGCGAAGTTCGGCCAGTAGTTCAGCGGTGGTTTTGTTGGTCACTTCCCCTGCGCCTCTATCCGATTGAGTGCCTCGCTCATGTGGGCACCCACCTTGGCAATGTACGGCTCGTCGATCGCTTGAATGTGCTCGCCCCCGATCGGCACCACCTCGAGGTCGGACGCGAACTCGCCCCAGCCGCCATCGGGCTTGCGGGTGCCGTAGCGCGGCTCGAACATGATCGCGTCATCGTGATAGCGGTCAGCCATGTACAGGGTGACGTGGCCATCGAAAGGCTCGATCTTGGCGGTGTCGATAGCGCGGTTGTCCAGATACGACGTGCGCTGGTGCTCGACGATTCCGCCCGGGATGTCGACCCCACTTTCCTTGACGGCGTTGAGGATGAATCGCACCTGTCCGTCGTCGTCGAGTGACTCGAGTTCTTCGTACGGGATCTCCGGGATCTCCACGTTGAAGGTCCGCTGGGCGAACAGCGCGTAGCGATCCCAGCGGGCCCGGATCTCCTCCTTGGTCTGCGGGATGTCCTCCCCGGCACGGACGGTGTCGATCAGGCCGACGAAGCGGACGTCCGCGCCGGCCTTCTTCAGTCCGATGGCGCAGGCATAGGCCAGCACTCCGCCCAGCGACCAGCCGGCAAGGATGAACGGGCCGTTGCCCTGCAGTTCCATCAGCTTGGGCACGTACTCGGCGGCACGCTCCTCGATTGAGCCCTCCACCCGCTCGAATCCGTACATCGGGGTGTCCGCCGGGAGCCGCTTGAGCAGAGGCTCGTAGACCACCGTCGAGCCGCCGGCCGGATGGAAGACGAACACCGGGATTCGCTCCGAACCTTCTTTACGGGCACGGATGGTGCGGACGAACCCGTTGAGTTCGCCGGCCTCGAGATGCTCGCGCACCGTGGTCGCGAGTTCCTCGATGGTGCCCGCCGCCGTGACCTGCTCGACGGTGATGGTGCCCTCACAGCGCTCGGTGAGCCTCGCGGCGATCTTCGTCGCGGTCTCGCTGTCGATCTTGGGCAGTTCGTTGAAGATGCCACCCGGTGACTTACCGGTGACGATGGCCCAGGTTGCGAAGGTGACCCGCTCGGCGGCCTCGCGTGGCGGGACATCGGCGCCCAGCGCGTCGACGACGGCCTGCTGGGTGAGGACTTTCGCGGCGGCACCGGCGGCGGACTGCTTCGGGGCGCCGGGGCCTTCCGGGTGGGTGGGCGGGGGCGGCACCGGGTGGGTGGGCGGAGGCGGAATGTCCGGCCCGGCCGGATTGGTCGGGGGCGGCGGGACGGCCGGTGCCGTCGCGTGCGCCTCGGGGTGCTTGGCAGCGAGTTTCTCGGCCAGTTCCGGGCTGATCTCACCGGCCAGGATCTTGGCCTGTTCGGCGGCGATCTCGTCGGCTGTCATACCCTTCTGGTGCTCGTGCAGCGCCACCACCTCGTCGCGGTGTTCCACGGCATAGGTGATGAGCGCCTTCACATCGTTGAGGCTGGCATCGCGCACCGCGGTCAGCTGGATCGGCGGCATGTCGAAGTCATACTCGACACGGTTCTTGATCCGCACCGCCATCAGCGAAACCAGACCGAGTTCGATCAGCGGCACCTCCCATGGCAGATCCTCGGGCTCGTAGCCCATCGCGCTGCCCACGATTACACCGAGCCTGTCGTGCACACTCTCCCCGGACTCCGGAGACCACTTGCCCAGGCTCGCCGCGACACCGGCGCCGGCCGCGAGGTTGTCGTGCAGGATGTCGGCATCCGGTTGCTCAGGTGCTGCGGCAACGTCCGAAACGGACTGTGTTACAACGGTTCCGGTCGCCACAGCGGCCGGCAGCACCGATGGCGCCCCCGATCGGGTGACAATTGCGTCGTAGACCAGCGTGAACGACTCGCCGATGCGGGCGTGGACCTGTACCGAGGCCCCACCGGGGTGACGGGTCAGCGTGGTCACCAATCGCGCGCCCTCACCGGTAACCGCACGCTGCTCGGCCGCGGTCAGGGTGGAATCCGGAAGCACCTGCGCAGCAGCCGCTTTCACCAGGGCTGCCAGATCCGTGACGCCCTGGGCCGAGTACTCCCAGACATGCCTGCCGTCCGGCATCGCGACATGGGTGCCCGGGATCATCGATGAGCCGTCGGCGGAGAACTGCGCGTTGAGCCAGTGCTCCTTGCGCTTGAATCGAGTCAGCGGGATGTCGGCGTAGTCCCCGGGCCCGGCGGCCGGGGTGAACAGCGTCCGGAAATCGAGATCGTGGCCGTAGGCGTAGAGCGCAGCCATCGCCGCCACCATGGACTCGACCTCATCGGTCTTGCGGGCCAACGTCGCAATCAGCTGGCCGTCATGCAGACCTGCTGACGCCGTGGTCAACCCGACCTGCATGAGGGCCACCGGATTGGGTGCCAGCTCGACGAATGTGGTGTGGCCGTTGTCGACGGCATTGCGGATGGCCTGGGTGAAGTAGACGCTGTGCCGCAGACCCTTCTTCCAGTAGTCGACATCGTGGATCGGCTCGCCACCCGGACGGATGTAGGCGCCTTCGTGAACCGTGGAGAAGTAGCCGACATGCAGCGGGTGGGGCTCGATGCCCTGCAGCTCGGCGGCCAGCTCACCCAGCAGCGGATCCATCTGGGTGGTGTGGCTGGCACCCTTGGTGGCGAACTTTCGGGCGAACCTGCCCTCTTTCTCACAGCGTTCGATGATCGCGTCCACCTGAGCCGGCGGTCCACCGATGACGGTCTGGGTCGGTGCGGCGTACACGCACACCTCAAGGTCGGGGTAGTCGGAGAACACCGCGGTGATCTCGTCGGCGGAGTACTCGACAAGTGCCATCAGCCGGATGTAATCGCCGAAGAGCATGGCTTCGCCCTCGCCCATCAGGTGTGAGCGCGCACAGATGGTACGGGTCGCATCCGCCAGCGACAGCCCGCCGGCGAAGTAGGCCGCAGCCGCCTCGCCCAGCGACTGTCCAACCAGCGCAGCCGGTTTCGCACCGTGGTGCTTGAGCAGTTCGCCAAGGGCGATCTGGATCGCGAAGATCACCAACTGCACGACTTCGATCGGGTACTCACAGGTCTCGTCGGTGTAGTCGACTGCGTCGTCGAGGATGAGCTCGAGGATCGAGTACCCCCGCTCGTCCTGGATGAGCGAATCAACTTTGTTGATCCACTCCGCGAACACCTCGTCGCGCAGGTACAGGCTCTTGCCCATCTTGCGGTGCTGGGCGCCGAAGCCGGCCAGCACCCACACCGGTCCGTTGCTCACCGGGCCGTCGGCGCTGTAGACGAGCGGGCTCTGTTTCCCCTCGGCGATCGCGCGCAGACCCTTGACCGCTTCGTCGTGATCATGAGCCATCACCACAGCTCGCGAACGGCCGTGATTGCGCCGGGACAACGAGCGGCCGATCGACTCCAATGAGGACGCGCGGCCCTCGGGGCTCTCGATCCAGTCCGCGAGCTCACCGGCCGCAGCTCGTTTGCGAGACGTGAGGAACCCCGAAACTGCCAGCGGCACAACCGCAATGGGTTGCTCCTGCGCTTCGAGTTCCTCGCGAGCCACCTCGATCAGGCGTAGCGCCTCGTCGGTCAGACCGGGAAGTTCGGGCTCGCTCTCGTCGTAGCCGTACTCGTAGTCGAAGTCACGTTCAACAGAGGACGCGTCTTCCTGATAATCCTCATCGTCTTCGACCAGGACTCCGCCTACGTAGACGGCATTGGCGTGGGCAGTCGCCGGTGAATCAATCGGATCGGGTTCGGCCTGCGGCTCCACCAGATCCTCAGGCAACACCTCGCGTACCACCAGGTGAGCGTTGGCCCCGCCGAAACCGAACCCGGAAACCCCGGCAACGGCATGGCCGCTGTAACGCGGCCAGTCGGTCGGGGTGTCGGCCACTTTGAGCCGAACTCCCTCGAAGTCGATATAGGGGTTGGGGCCGGAGTAGTTGATCGACGCCGGTACCTTGTCGCGTTGCAGTGACAGCGCCACCTTGGCCAGGCTCGCCGATCCGGCGGCTGACTCCAGATGGCCCACATTGGATTTCACCGCACCGAGCAGTGCGGGGCAGTCGGCGGCTCGGCCACGTCCGACCACTCGGCCAAGCGCGTCGGCCTCGATCGGATCGCCGAGGATGGTGCCGGTGCCGTGCGCCTCGATGTAGTCGACGGTGCTCGGGTCGATTCCGGCGTCCCGGTACGCCTTTCGTAACACCTCGGCCTGAGCGTCGGGGTTGGGGGCCAGCATGCCGTTGGACCGGCCGTCATGGTTGATCGCGCTACCGGCGATCACCGCGATGATCTCGTCTCCGTCGCGGCGGGCGTCACCGAGGCGCTTGAGCACCACCATGCCGCCGCCTTCGGAACGGGCGTATCCGTCGGCGTCCGCGCTGAACGACTTGATCCGGCCGTCCGGCGCGAGCACCCCGCCGACCTCGTCGAAACCCAGTGTGACAGCGGGCGTCACCAACGCGTTCACACCGCCGGCCAGTACCACGTCGGCCTGGCCGGTTCGCAGCGCCTGCACGCCCTGGTGCACCGCCACCAGCGACGACGAGCATGCGGTGTCCACCGCCACCGAGGGGCCGCGGAAGTCGTAGAAGTAGGAGACACGGTTGGCGATGATCGAGCTCGCGGTGCCGGTGATGGCGTAGGGATGCGCTGTCCGGGGATCCATCATCGCCAGGTAGCTGTAGTCATTGGTGGAACTGCCCACGAAAACGCCGACATCCCGGCCGCGCAGACTCGAGGCCGGAATACGCGCGTACTCCAACGCCTCCCAGGTCAGCTCCAGGGCAAGCCGCTGCTGCGGATCCATGTTGTCGGCCTCCATCTTCGACAATGCGAAGAATTCGGCGTCGAAACCCTTGAGGTCCTTCAGATATCCGCCACGCGTGCGGGCCTTCTCGATCCGCTCGGCCAGCCGCGGCTCGGTCATGAACTCCGCCCACCGACCCTCGGGAAGGTCGGTGATGGCGTCGCGGCCCTCCAGCAGTGCCTGCCACATCTGGTCGGGGCTGTTCATCTCGCCGGGGAACCTGGTCGCCAGGCCGACGATGGCGATGTTGAAGACGTCCTCGTCGACGTCGCGCGTCCAGTCGTCATCACCCTCGGTGAACTCCGGTTCGGGCTCACCCTCGATGATCACGACCGCCAGCGCCTCGATGGTCGGATGGCGGAAGGCCACGGTTGCGGTCAGCGTGACACCGGTGAGGTCCTCGATATCACTGGCCATCGCAACGGCATCGCGAGACGACAGTCCCAACTCGACCATCGGCACCGACTCGTCGACGGCTTCGGGGGCCTGCCCGGTCGCGTTGGCAACCCAGTTACGCAGCCATTCGCGCATTTCCGGGACCGTCATATCGGTCCGCGGAGCCGCCAACTCCTTCTCGGGGGCGATGATCAACTCGTCGGCCCGATCAACTTCGTCGGCTGGGTGCGAATCTGATTCAGACATGAGGCCTTCGGTGGTCGTTATTCCGCTTCGGGGAAGGCGTTGGCGACCTTCCCGGCTCGGAGGCTGCCGTCCAGGTAGGCCGACCGGCAGGCAGTCCGGCCGATCTTGCCGCTCGAGGTGCGCGGGATCGCGCCGGCCGGCGTCAGCAGGACATCGCGGACGGTGACACCGTGGCGCACCGCGATGGCGGCGCGGATGGCGTCCGCGACCTGACTGAGTTCGATCTTGTGTGAGCCGGCGGCCCGTTCGGCGACGATCACCAACTGCTCGGAGCTGTCGTCGGGGTTGCGCTTGAGACCCGCGTGGGCATCGGCGAACACCTCATCGGGCAGCTGGTTGGCGGGCACCGAGAACGCTGCGGCGAAACCGGTGCGCACCGCCTTGGACGCCTCCTGAGCCGAGTACTCCAGATCCTGCGGGTAGTGGTTGCGGCCGTCGATGATCACCAGATCCTTGGTCCGTCCGGTGATGAACAGTTCTCCGTCGTAATAGGCGCCGAGGTCGCCAGTGCGCACCCAGGTGGCGTCATCGGCGGCGCCTTCGGCATGCGACGGGCTGGTCCGCGACTTGAGGATGTTCTGGAACGTCTCGATGGACTTCTCGGGCTTGTTCCAGTAACCGGTGCCCATGTTCATACCGCTGATCCAGATCTCAGCGATGTGACCGTCGGGAACCTCCGAGGCCGTCTCGGGCTCGACGATCGCGGCCCACTCACCGACGCCGATCTTGCCCGCACCGGCTTGTGCGACAGCCTTGGGTGAGTCGTCGGGTACCGGCACGAACCGGCCGGCATTGAGCTCGTCGCGGTCGACGGAGATGATCGTCGGCTCCTCGGAGGCCGGGGTGGTGGAGACGAACAATGTCGCCTCGGCCAGACCGTAGGACGGCTTGATCGCCTTGGGCTGGAAGCCGAACGGGCCGAACGCGGCGTTGAACCGGCGCACGGTGGCAGCCGAGATCGGCTCGCTGCCGTTGAGGATCGCCTTGACGCCGGACAGGTCCAGTGGTTCCTCGTCATCCTTGGGCAGACCGCGGGCCGCGGCATGGTCGAAGGCGAAGTTCGGGGCCACCGAGATGGTGCCGCCGGTGTCCCCGGGCTGGCGCGCGAGTTCGCGCATCCAACGGATCGGGCGGCGGACGAACGCGGCCGGGGTCATGAAGGTGAAGTAGTGGCCGATCAGCGACGGCAGCAGCGCGGTGACCAGACCCATGTCGTGGAAGAACGGCAACCAGGACACCCCGCGGTCGGCTTCCTCGCCCTCGAGTGCCTCGATCACCTGCACGACATTGGCGGCGAGGTTCTGGTGGGTGATCTGGACGCCGCTCGGGATGCGGGTGGATCCCGAGGTGTATTGCAGATAGGCGATGGTGTCCTCGAGGACGACGGTGTTGTAGTCCCAGGTTGCGCCGACCTCGTCCGGGATCGCGTCGACCGCGATGACGCGGGGACGCTCCTTGGCCGGACGGCTGCGGAAGAACTTCCGCACGCCCTCGGCGGCCTCGGTGGTGGTCAGAATCGCCGAGGGCTGGCAGTCGTCGAGCACGGCGTGCAGTCGGCCTACGTGGCCGGGCTCGGACGGGTCGAACAGTGGCACCGCGATCCGCCCGGAGTACAGGGTGCCGAAGAAGGCGACGAGGTACTCGAGGTTCTGCGGGCACAGGATCGCGACCCGGTCGCCGGGTTCGGTCACCTGCTGCAGGCGCGCACCCAGCGCACGGTTACGAGCGCCGAAGTCGGCCCAGGTCAGAACACGGGCAACGCCGTCGCGTTCGGTGGAGAAGTCGAGGAAGCGGTAGGCGGGCTTGTCACCCCGCACGCGGGCCCAGCGCTCGACATGCTTCACCAGGCTCGCGCCCTCAGGGAAGGTGATCCGTCCGTCCTTGATGAACGGGTTATGGAACGGCATACCATTCTCCTGTCAGAACACTCATGCGTCGCGATGCACCGCGATGCTGGGCGTGGTCGCGCGGTGCGGCAGCCTCGTCGGCGCGCCACCGGTTGTCCTGGTTCGTGGTCTGCGGGCCAGTCGGCCCACCGGCCTGTGGCCCAACAGATCGTACCGAGAATCCTGCGGCAACAGTCGTCTCCGGCAGGAGTCGGGGACCACTACCGGACCGGCGTTCACAGCTCTTAAATATTTCTTAATGTTAGTGGCACTAGCGGTGCGGACCAAATCGGATCGCCGCGCGTCGGAGAACGTTTATCCAGGTTTTCTTCGGCCGGATTCACCCGTGCGGCGGACGCGGGGCGTTCTCGATCACGACACGGGCCCAGTTGAGCGTCCAACCGGTGGCGGTCTGGCCGTCGAGATTCCAGAACTCGGGGGTGTTGTACATGGCGTGGATCGGTTGCCCCGCCCCGGCGGTGAGCACCTCGAGAGTGCGGGGCAGGTTGGCGATATTGAACGCCGACTGCGGAGCCGAGCAGATCAGATCCCCGGGCGCGCAGATCTCGTTGGTGCGGTTGTTCAGCGCACCGAAACCGCCGGGGCGCTGACCGCTCATGGTCAGCCCGAGAGCGGACAACGCCGGCACCTCGGCCAGGGTGACCTCCGCACCCTGACCGGGCGGCATCGGACCGATGTCCTGACCGACCGCTGGCTGGCGGCGGCCGTCGGCGATCAGCGTCACACCGAGCACCAGATCCTCGTCGACCGGTCCGCGCCCGTTGCCGATATCGCTGGCGAGGTCTCCACCGATCACCGCGCCCTGGGAGAAACCGACGATCACAAAGCTGGTCAGGGGGCAGCGGTCGTTCATCTCGGCCATCGCCCGCACCGTAGCCCTGGTCCCCTCCGTGCGACTGTCGTTGTAGGACATCTGCTTGTCGGCTGAGAGCGGATTGTGGAACTGCGCGGTGTAGGGGACGGTATAGACCTCTACGCGATCCCGTCCGAATTGGTCCATGATCGGGCGGGTAACGTTGAGCAACAACGCAATTGGGAACTGAGATGGATTGAGCGGGTCGTCGGTCGGCGATGACTCCCAGGTACCTGGGATGGAGATCATCGAGACGTCGGGACAGCTTGCATCCTGGAATGCAGGGCGGGCCTTACGGCCGGGCTGGCTGGTGGGCGGCACCGCCGTCGGTGGGATGGCGGTGGTCGACGGAGTCGGCCGACGCACGACGATCACGATGATGGTGACCACCAGGGCCACCACGACCGCGACCGCGGCGGCCGCGATCAGCGCCAGGATGCGATGCCGCCTGCGCCGCTTGTCGGTCCGAGGATTGGGCCGGTTGCCCGTCCGCGTCTTACGGGCCATCGTTTAGCAGAGCAGCTCGGAGGCGGTGCGGATGTAACCGGCGATGGCCACGTCGGCCGGGACGGCCGCAACGCCACCGGCCGACTGCGGCGCGGCGGCCTGTGCGGCGGCGACATCGCTGCGGACCATCGGTGCGACGTAATCCCAGACCGCACGTTCCGGTTGACCGGCGGCGCGGGCCTGGCAGATGTAGGAACCGATACTGAGCGCCCGCAACTCGCTGGACGGGCGGATACCGATGGCAATCAGAGCGTCCAGATATCCCTGCTGCACATTCGTCAGGTCGAGTCGTCCCGACCCGCTGGCGCTGGGCGGGACGCCGACGCCGTCGACGAACCCCTCGTTCTGCTGGGTTGGCAGCACCACGATGCTCATCAGGTCCGCACCGGATCCGCACCCGGCCAGCAGAGCCGCCGCGGGTGCCACCACCGCGGCGAGTAACCGCACCGGTGCGGGCGTGCTCAGTGGCCGCCTGCTCGTCCCTGAGCGTTTGCTGAGCGAACCGCTCCCGACGCGCTGCACGGGTGCCACATTACAGGTCCGGTGCCACGTGCCAGCCTCTGAGCGGTTGCGGATGGCTAACGGTTTTACCGCCTCCGGTTAGCTACTTGATGGCGGCCGCGATGTCGGCGGACATTGCTGCGAGTTGCCCCGACCAATTGCCCCAGTCATGATTTCCGCCGGCCGGGAAGTCGAAGTGGCCGTTGTGGCCGCCGACCGCGCGGTAGTGCGCGTAGAACGTGCGGTTGCTGCCCTGGGCGATATCGCAGCGACCGATCATCGCCGCCGGATCGCTGCAGGTGACGTTCTGCGGGCTGAACACCCACAGCCGGGTGTTGTTGTCCACCAGGAGCGCGACATGGACGTTGGGATCGTGCCACTTCCACCGGCCGAGCTGGGGAGCGCCCCACATCGCCTCGATGTTGCCGCCGCTTGCGTTGATGCCCGCCGAGATCGCGCCGTTGGTGAAGGTGTCCGACGGGTTGAGGAATCCGGACAGCGAGCCCGCGTAGCGGTAGCGGTCCGGATGGAAGGTGGCCATGGTCAGCGCACCGGTGCCGCCCTGGGCGGCGCCGACGATCGCGTGACCGGCGGGAGCGAGGCCCTTGTTTGCTGCCAGCCAGTTGGGCAGTTCGTCAGCGAGGAAGGTTTCCCACTGCTTGCTGCCGTCCAACTCCCAGTTGGTGTACATGCTGTAGGCGCCACTGGCCGGGGCTGCGACCGACAGGCCGCTGCCGGCGAAAGCGCTCATCGCGTTGCCGACCGTCACCCAGTTGCTCACGTCGGGGGCCGCGTTGAACGCGTCGAGCAGCACCACCGCGTGCGGACCGCCACCCTGGAACGCGACCGGGATGTCCCGGCCCATCGCCGCAGACGGGACCATCAGGTACTCCACCCCCGCGGCGCTCGCGGCCGGAGCGGTGACGCACCACGTTCCGAGCGCCACGACGAGGGCGCCCAACGCCCGGAACAGCTTCACCAGAACCCTCATACCCACCTCACGACCGATTCGTCCACGACACCCCGTAGTGAATCACAATCGTGGGCCCGGGTTTCCGTGATTGGCGTGCTGAAAACCCGCTACGGGCCCGTCGCGGGGAGCCCGGTATAGGGCGGGACATCGAAGGGCGGGCGGTCAAGACCGCAGCGCAACAAGTCGTATTCCGGCACCCGGTCGATGCGGTACCGGGTGAACTCCAACGCGCGATGCAGGTTGCCGATGAACCGTGGAAGGGTCATCGGATCCCGGATGGACTTGAGTTTCTCCGCGGTTTCCGGGCAGCCGAGGGCGGCCCGCGCCTCCGTGATCCACCCCTCGTCGAGGTAGGGCGGCACATACGGATGCTTGGTGAGCCAGGGCCCTTCCGCGACCGCCCAGTCGGGGAAGAGGTTCTTGTCATGGCCGATCCGGGCATCGTCCAACCGTGCGGTGTGTGCGGCCAGGGGGTTGGCCAGGCCGATCTGATCGATCACCCTGGTGTCGAGGCCTACGTTCATCCCCACCATGCCGAGGTTGGTGAAAAAGACGGTGTGCGGAGCGACTTGGCGGCGCCAGGTATCCATCGGCACCCCCGGAGGCGGCGGTGGCGGCGGCAGGGCCGGCACGACATCCCACACGTCGTAATTGCCCGACGGCAGCAGCAGTGCGCCGTCGGGGGTGTTTTTGATGGCCACCAGCACGGCCCGCATCCGGGGATAGTCGAGATAGTCCGCTGCCGTCAGCGGGTGGGCATGACCGGTGGCCTGCGAGTAGAACCGGCGTTCGTCGACGATCCCCGAGTAGGTGACCCGGGTTGCGTCCGATCCCAATCCGGGAGAGTTCGCGGCCCACAGCGCCCAGCCGGCCAAGGCGAGCCACAGCGCCGCAGTCGCCCGGCCGACGAGGCGGCCCTTCTCCCGCGCGAATCGGTTGGCTGTTATCGCCACCGGGATCACCGCCACCGGGGCCAGCACACAGAACAGCGGGGCAAGCAGAACCCGGCCGTGCATGAAGTCACCGCCCTGGCGGATCCAGTACAACCCTTGGATCAACCCGCTGATGATCATGAACACCACGATGGCGCGCGAGTTCTGCACCGAACCTCGCAGGCCGGTACCGGCATCCGAGGTATCGGCAGCGCGGGCCCACCACGGTCCGGACCGCTCGGCGAGCAGCACGGCGCCGAGCCCGATGAGCAGCACCGCCGGAATCCACAACAGGTACGGCCCGGCGAAGTTGTCCAGATAGGTGAACCCCTGAGCCCACTTGCTGCCGGCGGCATCCTTGGCCAGGGCGGTCTGGGGCACCAGGAGCCCGTAGTAACCCATCCGGAAGATCTCATAGCCGACCGGCAGTAGTCCGCCCGCGATGACGATCCACCCACGAGCGCGCCACCCCGACGCGGCGGCGAGCATCATCAGCAGTACGACACCGCCGATGAGCGCCAGTTCGGGACGCACCATGACGCTGAGTCCGGCGACGAAAGCCAGTGCCGCATTGAACACCGGTCTCGGGCGGGAATTCGCCGGGATCTGCGACCAGCAGACCAACATCCACCACAGCAGGCCGAGCCAGGCAGTCACCAGACCGTTCTCCAGTCCCGACGTCGCGAAGTCGCGCGCGGGCGGAACGGCGATGTACACCAGCGCCCCGGCCGGCAGGACCAGGGCTCGCCTTCCGTTCAGCGTGGGCGCCCACAACCGGGCCGTACCGAGCATGACCATCGCCACCCCGCCGATGCTCAACGCCAGCGCCAGCGCCAGCGCCACATACTCCAGACGCAGTGGTCCGCCGATCAGGCTGCCGAAGTAGACCAGGTAGGTCCAGGCCGCGGAGGTGTTGGACTCCACCCGTTCGCCAGCGTTGAACACCGGGCCGTTACCGGCCAACAGATTGCGAATCGTCCGCAGCACGATAAGCCCGTCGTCGGCGATCCAGCGCCGCTGCCAGATACCCCAGGCCCACAGAACAGATACCACCGCGACGGTGATCCACAGGCTTATCCGCGTCGGGGCGCTGTAGGGGAACGCCGGCCAGTCGCCACGGACCGAACTGCTTCCCGGCGAAGCGGTTTCGGGCTCGCTAACCGAATACGACGGCGGCAACTACGGTTCCGATCCAGGCCAGTGCCAGCATCTGCAGCACGCGGTCACCCAGGGCGATCTCTTCGGGCTCGCCCGCCAGGCCGCCGTCGACATCAACCGCATAGCGGAGGATGGCAATGGTGAAGGGGATCATCGAGATGACGAACCACGAGCCCTGGCCGCCGTCTCGCTCGAACGCCCACAGACCGTAGGAGAGCACCACAGCCGTAGCCGAAAGGGTCCAGACGAAACGTAGATAGGTGCTGGTGTAACTCTCCAGCGATTTGCGGATCTTTGCACCGGTGCGCTCAGCGAGTTGGAGCTCGGCATAGCGTTTTCCTGCCGCCATGAACAACGATCCGAAGGCCATCACCAGAAGGAACCACTGCGAGAGCGGAATTCCGGCAGCCACGCCACCGGCGATCGCCCGGATCAAGAAACCGGAAGAAACGATGCAGATATCAAGCACCGCTTGATGTTTCAGCCCAAAACAGTAGGCAAGCTGGATGACCAGATAAACCGCCATGACCACAGCCAGCTGAGGTTTGACCAACCAGGCGATGATCAGCGAAGCAGCCGCCAGTGCGGCTGCCAGACCGTAGGCCATCCCGACCGGAAGCACGCCTGCGGCGATCGGCCGGAAACGCTTCGTCGGATGGGCACGGTCGGCTTCGACGTCGCGGGCGTCGTTGACGAGGTAGATCGCCGAGGCTGCGAAGCTGAATACGACGAACGCTATCGAGACCTGGATCACCACCCGGCGATAGTCGTAGGTGCCCTCATGGCCCAGTGCCGCCAGCGGCGCAGCGAACACCAGGAGGTTCTTGACCCACTGCCGGGGGCGGATCGCCTTGATGATGCCGGCGAAAAGGCTGCTCGGCGGACCGGCGACCTTGGCGTCACTCACTGTTCGACTCCTTCTTGGCGCCGCCGACGCGGGCCGTGACCCTGGCAACGATGGCTCCGACGGCGATACCGGCGAGCACATCACTCGGGTAATGCACGCCCAGCACCAGCCGTGACATCGCCATCAGCGGAACGATGACCAGTGGCAGCGGTGAGCGGGTGGCCCGGCAGAGCAGCATAGCCGCGGCCGTGCTGGACGTGGCGTGCGCCGAGGGGAAGCTCAATGAACTCGGCGTGCCCACATTGACCGCGATATCCCGATGATGCGGCCGCTTTCGCCGGACGGCGAGTTTGATGACGATCGCCGCCGCGTGGGCAGCAATGGCACCGACACCGACAAGCAGCCAGTCCCGACGGCGCTGCGGAACCAACAGCGCACCGATGCCGGACAGCGCCAGCCAGCCCGCGGCGTGCTCGCCGAAATGGGACATCAACCGCGTCACCGTCAGAACCGGCGGTGTGGCGAACTTCGACTGGACGGCAACCAGTACGGCGACCTCACCAGTCGGCGTCCCCGTCTCGAGTCCCGGCTCAGACATTTCCGTCTCAGACATTGATCGGCGATTCGTCGAACAGCACGGTCTCCCATTTCTGCGTGCTCGACAGCACCGGCAGCGCCTGGCGGTAGACGCGGCGCATGTGGTCGTACTTGCGGGCCAACGCGATATGGCGGCGCAGCGATGCACGCAACAGTCCGAACATCTTGGCCCGGTCTCGCTGCCGGTACACCACGCCACGACCATCGGCGGTGGTAACCGTCACGCCATCGACGTTGCACAGCAGGAACCACCGCGCGTCCTGGGTGGCGACGTTGAGTTGGGGCCTGGTGTGATTACCCGGATCCTCCCTGCGGAGTTGATGGAGCACACCACGCACCAACCGGAAACCGATTGCGGGCAGGGCCACCGGCGGCTTGTGCACCTTGGTCCTGCCGCTTGCGGCGGGCAGCGAAGTCGCACCGGGCAGGACCACGGCGTCGGGAAACTCTTTGCGCATGGCCCGGACCTCTGGCAGCGCGGACTCCAGGATGGAGAAGATGTGCTCCGGGCCGGCCAGGAAGTCGTCGATCGCCTTGTTCTGGATCGCGACGGTCGAATATTCCAGGCACAGGAGATGTTTGAGAGTGGCCTTGATTGAACTCATGATCAGGCCGCGAACCGGCGCATCCCAGTGCAGCGCGGACACCACCAACCGGTTACGGAGGTGGAAGTAGGCCTGCCAGTCGATCGCGTCATCTTTGTCGCTCCACGCCATATGCCAGATCGCCGTGCCAGGCATGGTGACGGTGGGATAGCCGTGCTCGCCTGCCCGCAGACCGTAGTCGGCGTCATCCCATTTGATGAACAGCGGCAGCGGCTGACCCAACTCCTCCGCGATCTGGCGGGGGATCAAACACATCCACCAGCCGTTGTAGTCGACATCGATGCGCCTGTGCAGCAGCGCACTGGAGCCGGTTTCGTCATCGCTTGTGAGGGGGTACTTGGCGAAGTCGTGGTCGTACTCGGTGTACGGAGCGTTGGTCCACATAAAGTTGGCCCGGTTGACCACCTCGCCCATGACGTGCAGGTGCGACGGCTCCTGGAGGTTCAGCATCTGACCGCCGATGAGCGTGGGCCGCTTGGCGAATCGGCTCAGCGCCAGCGCGCGCAGGATGGAGTCCGGTTCGATGCGGATGTCGTCGTCCATGAACAGAATCTGTTCGCAGTCGGTGTTCTTGAGTGCCTCGTACATGACCCGGCTGTAGCCGCCGGATCCACCGAGGTTCGGTTGATGGTGGACCGAGAGTCGCTCCCCCAGTGCGGCGGCCGCGGCGGCGAAACCGGGGTTGGCGATCGACTTGTCGGTGCCCTGGTCCACGACGATCACCGCGCCGATGACGGCGTCGACCAATGGGTCCGATGTCAATGCCTGCAGCGCGTTCACACAGTCGGCGGGCCGGTTGAACGTCGGGATGCCAACTGCGACGTCGGCGCGGCCGGGGGCGGCGGCCGGTGCGTACCACCCCGCGCTGTGCATCTCGGTCTCGGTGTCGGTGGTGATGTCGAACCAGATCCAACCGCCGTCCTCGAAGGGCTCGAGTTCGACTTCGAATTCCGCGGTGGCGGCGGTGCTCGCGTCCGGGCTGACGATCTCGGTGCCGCCGACGCTGATTCGTGCCGCGTTCGCCTTGGAGCGGTACACATCTACCCGCGCACTACCGGTCAGTTCCACCCGCAGCACCACCGAGGTCAGAGTTGACCAGCGCCGCCAGTAGCTGGCCGGGAATGCATTGAAGTAGGTCGCGAACGACACTTCGGACTCGGCGCCGATCTGCAGCGCAGTGCGAGTGGCGGCGTGAGCGCGGCGGGCGTTGGTGTCGGACTCGACGATGTACAGCTTGCGCACGTCCAGGGATTCGCCCGGCCGCGGCAGGATGACCCGCGCGAGCAGACTCACCGCCCGGGTCTGACCGGGCGGGATCGGTCCGGTGGGGATTTCGCTCATGATCCGTTGCTTTCGTCGGCCTCGTCAGCCGTCAGCGGCGCACCGTCGCGCAGATGCGGCACCAGGACGTTGTCGTACATGTTCAGCGCACTTGCGATGGCCATGTGCATGTCGAGGTATTGATAGGTCCCCAGCCTGCCACCGAACAGGACCTGGGCAGCGGCGGTCTCGGCCCTGGCGCGTCCCCGGTAGGCGGCCAGTACGGTGCGGTCTGCCTCGGTGTTGATCGGGTAGTACGGCTCGTCGTCGGAATCGGCGAAACGGGAGTACTCCCGCATGATGACCGTCTTGTCAGCCGGATAGTCCCGTTCGGGGTGAAAGTGACGGAACTCGTGAATGCGGGTGAAGGGGACGTCGCCGTCGTTGTAGTTCATCACCGGCGTGCCCTGAAAATCGCCGGTGGGCAGCACCTCGACATCGAAATCCAGTGTGCGCCAACCCAGCCGGCCTTCGGTGTAGTCGAAGTAGCGATCCAACGGTCCGGTGTAGACCACCGGCGCATCCGGACTCGCGGTCCGCAACTGGTCCCGGACATCGAACCAGTCGGTGTCCAGCCGCACCTCGATACGGTCATCGGCAGCCATGTTCTGCAGCCATGCTGTGTAACCGTCGACCGGCAGTCCCTCGTAGGTGTCGTTGAAGTAGCGGTTGTCAAAGGTGTAGCGGACCGGCAGTCGGCTGATCGTGGAGGCGGGCAGCTCCTTGGGGTCGGTCTGCCACTGTTTGGCGGTGTAGTCCTTCACGAACGCCTCATACAGGGGGCGGCCGATCAGCGAGATGGCCTTCTCCTCGAGGTTGTTCGCCTTGGACGTTTCGATTTCGGCGGCCTGCTCGGCAATCAGCGCGCGGGCCTCGTCGGGACCGTAGTAGCGGCCAAAGAACTGCGCCACCAGACCCAGACCCATCGGAAACTGGTAGGCCTGGCCATCGTGCATGGCGAACACCCGATGCTGATACCCGGTGAAGTCGGTGAACTGGCGGGCGTAGTCCCACACTCGCGAATTGGAGGTGTGGAACAGATGGGCGCCGTAGCGGTGGATCTCGATACCGGTTTCCGGCTCCGGCTCGGAGTAGGCGTTTCCGCCGATGTGCGATCGGCGCTCGATGACCAGGACCCGCTTGCCGAGCTGCGTGGCCGCGCGCTCAGCGATCGTGAGCCCGAAGAAACCGGAGCCGACGACGAAGAGGTCGAAGTCCCCGGGCGCAGAACCGGTGGGCGTGACCCGGGAATCAAGAGAACTCATCGGTTGCCAGGTTATCCGACGTGGGCCCCGGCAACGGTGCGGCGAACCGGTGCGACCCGCAGAAAGTCCCGTGAATCTGCCCACCTTGCAGCGGATCTCAATGTCGCGATTCGCTCACGATTCAGCATCGTCACTCCAGTCTCAAGAATCTCAGCTTTAACATCAGTACACGTCAGCTTTCGGCTCTGGCATACCGCCGGAATCGGAGTTGACGAAGGGGTCCACAACTACGGGCCCACCTAGTCGCAAATTGAGGAGACTTCCGTGCCGAACCAACGTCGACGCAAGATCTCGACTGCCATGAGCGCGGTCGCCGCCCTCGCTGTCGCCACGCCGTTCGCGGCAATCGGTGTCATCGAGCTGACCGGGAGCGGTCACATCACCGAGCACCGCGACTTCACCCAGGCCGCGGTCGTCACCGACCTGCCCAACGAGATCCTGTCCGCACTGCAGGCGGGGCTGTCGCAGTTCGGCATCAACATCCCGCCGCTGCCGACCGGCTTGAGCCCGGCAGGCGCCCAACCGGTGCAGACCGGGCCGGCTCTGACCACGCCGTCGCTGACCGCGCCGGGCCTGACCACACCCGCGCTCACGACGCCGGGTCTCACCACACCGGCGCTGACTGCGCCCGGCCTGACCACACCCGCGCTCACGACGCCGGGCCTGACCACACCGGCCGCAGCGACGCCCGGTCTGACCACGCCGGGCCTGACCACGCCGGGCCTGACCACACCGGGCGCGGCGGCAGCCGTTCCCGGTCTGACCAATCCGGCGCTGACCAGCCCGGGGCTGACGGCTCCCGGCATTTCGACCCCGCAGCTGGGCGCAACTCCCGGATTGACCACCCCGGCCACGGGTATCGGCCTGCCCACCGGTATCGGTCTGCCCACCGAGATACCGATCACCACCCCGCTGGGTCCTGTTGCGGGAACCTATCCGATCCTCGGCGACCCGTCGCTGGGCCTGCCGGGCACGATCGCGCCGGCGGCCAGCTCAGGCGGCATCATCGGCGACCTGAGCAGCGCCGCCAATCAGCTCGGCGTCGGTCAGGCGATTGACCTGCTCAAAGGTGTCGTGATGCCGGGTATCACCCAGGCCATGCAGGGCGCAGCATCGGCGGCAGCAGCCGCTCCCGCGGCCGCCGCACCGGCGGTCGAGGCCGCGGCTGCCGCCGGCTGAGGCCGGCGACCGGCAACCGCTGGCTCCGGCCGGCGAAGCCTGCACCAAAACGGCACCGCAGGGTGATTCACCCCTGCGGTGCCGTTGCATGCTCAACTTTCACAGTTTTATCAATAGCCCGTGTTGAAACGCTGGCAACAACTAGCGCATACGTAACATCGCACTGTGTCGTCCCGCCGCCGGCCAGCACCGGCGATCCTGTTCACCGCCATCGCGGCGACCGTGGTGGCGGTGCCGTTGGCGGTCGGCCCGTCCGACCGGCAGCACGTGCCCAGTGCCGATGACACGGTTCTGACCCAGCAGCCGTTGACCGGCCTCGGCGGTGGAGAATCCGTCCGCGAGATCAGCCAGGACACCCCCTTCTCGATGGTCGCTTTGACTGGCAGTGATCTGTCCGGCACCTCGGCACGGGTGCGGGCCCGGCAGGCAGACGGCTCCTGGGGTCGGTGGTACACGACGGAGAACATGGAGTCGAACTCCGATGACTCCCAACTTGGTGGGCCGCGGGGCACCGACCCGATCTTCGTCGGGACCACCACTGCGGTTCAGATAGCAGTGTCCCGCCCGATGTCCGCGCCCGAGACTGTCGCACCGCCGGAGTCGGGTCTTGAGGCGGGGCGCCAGCTCGGCTACATCCCCGCCAACGCCGAGGAGTCGCTGGGGCAGACCCTCTCAGCGGTACTGATCACTCCACCGAAGACACCGGTCGACAGTCAGTGGACGCCCCCGACGGCCGTGCTCGGGCCCGGTCAGCCACCCAACATCATCAGCCGGACCGAGTGGGGCGCCGGAAGCGGCTCGCGCTGCGGCGGACCGTCCTACGGCAACGGCCTGCGTGCCGCGGTCGTGCATCACACCGCAACCGGAAACGACTATGCCCCAGAGGATTCCGCATCGATTGTCCGGTCGATCTACGCTTATCACACGATGACCCTGGGCTGGTGCGACATCGCCTACAACGCCTTGGTGGACAGATACGGCCAGGTCTTCGAAGGCCGGGGTGGCGGGATTACCAAGGACGTCATGGGATCGCACACCGGCGGTTTCAACCGCGACGTGTGGGGTGTGTCGATGATCGGCGATTTCGAGGACGAGCCGCCGACGGACGCCACAATCAAGACGGTCGGCCGGCTTCTCGGATGGCGGTTGAGCCTCGACAACATCAACCCACTCGGATCGGCGCCACTGACATCGGCCGGCGGCTCCTACACCGTCATACCGGGCGGCAGAACGGTGACACTGCCGGAGATCTTCGCCCACCGTGACGTCGGCAACACCGAGTGCCCCGGTAAAGCGGGTTACGCGGCGCTGGACCAGATCCGATCCATTGCAGCGGGATTCAACCGGCCACCGGATGCGACCGAATCGCTGCGCGGCGGTGCGATCCTGGCGCGCTGGGAGACCGATGGCGGCGTGCTGAGTCCGCTCGGGAGCCCGACCTCTCCGGAGGCCTCCGCGGACGGCTCGGCCCGCTACGCGACTTTCGAAAACGGTGCGATGTACTGGTCACCGGAGACCGGAGCACAACCCCTCACCGGTGCGATCTACCAGGCGTGGGGTTCGCTCGGCTTCGAGCGGAGCGCTCTCGGTCTGCCCACGAGTGGAGAGATCGCCGAACCACAGTGGATCGTGCAGAACTTCCAGCACGGCACGCTCAACTTCGATCGGCAGACCCACAACGTCATTCGGGTCATCGACGGGGTGGACCTTCTGCTGCCTCCCCCGGACACCGACGGTCCGCCGACACAGCTTGAACGGTTCAGCCGGATCCAGACCACGGACTAGGCGCGGTCCGGCGCTACAGCCACCACCGTTCGAGCACCCGAGCCACTCCATCGTCACTATTGGGTGCGGTGACCTCGTTGGCCGCCGCGATCGCCTCCGGATGGGCATTTCCCATCGCAACGCCGTGCCCGGCCCAGCTCAGCAGGGGCACATCGTTGGGCATATCCCCGAAGGCCACCACGTCCTCAGCGGTGATCTCCAGCGGGTGGGCGACCTGTTGGACACCGATGGCCTTACTTATCCCCAACGGACTGATCTCCACCAGCCCGTCATTTGTGGAGAAGGTGATATCCCCCAGCAGGCCAACATGTTTGGCCAATGCGGCGGCGAGTTCGGCACTGGGCATTCCGGGCTTACGGACCAGAAGTTTGACAGCGGGTGAGCTGATCACATCCTCGTGCGAGACCTCGGTGTTGTCCGGATTCAGCCAGGCGTGCTCATATCCGGGCGCGCTGACGAACTGCGGAGTAGCCGAGTCATGCGCGCTGCGGCCCACCCGTTCAGCCGCCAGGCCCGCTCCCGGCACGATGCGAACCGCGATCTCGGCGATTTCGGTGAGCTGATCCACCGACAGGGTCTGCGCAGAGATGACCCGGTCATTGGCCGGGTCGTAGACCACCGCACCGTTGGCGCACACGGCCATCGGCGCAAAACCCAGCGCCTCCACCACCGGCGGTATCCATCGCGGCGGGCGACCGGTCGCCAAAACGAAGACAGCGCCGGAGTCCACCGCCGCAAGGATCGCCTGGCGGGTGCGGCCGGTGACGCGCTCGTGATGGTCCAGTAGCGTGCCGTCGACGTCGCTGGCGATGAGCGCAGGCAGCATCAGCACGGTTGGCGGCTGTGAACGGTTGTCATCAGTCCTGTTCCGCGGAGCTACCGAGTTCACGCTGCCGACGCTTCTCGGCCCGGGCCGCCAATTCGGCCACCTCCAGCTCGGCGGCCTGCGCCGGTGTGGGGGCACTACCGCCGAGGCGGTGCGGAACCCAGAACTCACCGGGCGGATACGGCCCGTAGGCGTCCTGCACCTGATCGAGAAGATGTTGCATCCGCGAACGCAACAGCTCGGTCAGTTCGGCGGGCGGCAGAGTAGGCATGATCGGCTCTCCGACGGCGACCGATATCGGCACCTTCGGCCGCCATAACTTCCTGGGGTGGTCCTTGGTCCAGATGCGCTGTGCGCCCCAGACGATGTGCGGAACGATCGGTACGTCGGCGGCGATCGCCATTCGCGCCGCACCGGACTTGAACTCCTTGAGTTCGAAGCTTCGGCTGATGGTCGCTTCGGGATAGACGCCAACCAGTTCGCCCGCCTTCAGCGCCGCCACCGCCGCATCGAAGGACTCGGCCCCATTGGCACGGTCGACCGCGATGTGACGCATGGCGCGCATCAGCGGACGGCCGTACCTGTTCTCGAAGATCTCCTTCTTGGCCATGAACCGGACCTTGCGGCCGATCTCGTCCGACGGAAGGCCGGCGAAGGTGAAGTCCAGGTAACCGGTGTGGTTGATCGCTACGACCGCGCCGCCGGTGGCCGGCAGGTGCTCCAACCCGGTGATGGTGAACTTCAGGCCCTGGATTCGCCAGAGCATCCGCGCGGCCTTGATGGCAGTCCCATATACCGGCTCCACAGCGCCAGCCTAGTGCGGGGCGGGGGGCTAAGCTCATGACCGGTCAAGTCCACCGTTGGGAAGGGTATTCGTGCAGGTCACCAGCATCGGTCATGCCGGCTTTCGGATCGATACCTCCGCCGGCAGCATCTTGTGCGACCCGTGGGTCAACCCTGCCTACTTCGGTTCCTGGTTCGTCTTTCCCGACAACAGCGGCCTGGACTGGCCGGCCCTGGGCGACTGCGATTACCTCTACGTCTCACACCTGCATCTCGACCACTTCGACGCGAAACTGCTCTCCGATCACGTCAGCAAGGACGCGGTGGTGCTGCTGCCGGATTTCCCCGTTCCCGATCTTCGGCGGGAATTGGAGACGCTCGGCTTCCACCGGTTCCTCGAGACCGAGGATTCGGTCAAACACCGGGTGAGCGGACCCAAGGGCGATCTGGACGTGATGATCATCGCGCTGCGCGCGCCGGCCGACGGTCCGATCGGGGACTCCGGCATCATCGTCTCCGATGGCGTCACGACCGTCTTCAACATGAACGACTCACGGCCGCTCGGACTGGACGTGCTGGCCCAATTCGGTCAGATCGATGTGCACATGCCGCAGTACTCCGGCGCCATCTGGTATCCGATGGTCTACGACATGCCAGACCGCGCCAAGGAGGCCTTCGCCGTCCAGAAGCGCCAGCGCGGCATGGACCGCTGCCGGCAGTACATCGCCGATGTCGGCGCAACGTGGGTGATCCCGTCAGCCGGCCCACCGTGCTTCCTCGATGACGAGTTGCGTTTCCTCAATGACGACTGCGGCAACCCAGGCAACATCTTTCCCGACCAGATGGTGTTCCTGGACCAGATGCGGTTGCACGGGAACACCGGTGGTCTGCTGATGATCCCGGGCTCGGTTGCCGATTTCCACGGTTCCCAACTGATCTCGCTGAAACATCCGATGCCCGACGCCGACGTCGAGCGGATCTTCACCACCGGCAAAGCGGCCTATATCGCCGAGTACGCCGAGCGCATGGCGGCTGTCCTCGCCGCCGAGAAGGCCAGTTGGGCGCCCGCCGCCGGCGATCCCCTGCTCGAACCGCTGCGAGCGCGCTTCGAACCGATCATGGTGCAAAGTGACCAGATCTGCGACGGCATCGGCTACCCCGTCGAGTTGAAGATCGGTGCAGAGACCGTCGTATTGGACTTCCCGAAGCGCATCGTCCGCGAACCGGTTGCCAACGAGAATTTCCGCTACGGCTTTGAGATCGCGCCCGAACTCGTTCGCACGGTTCTCCGCGACAACGAACCCGACTGGGTGAACACCATCTTCCTGTCGACCCGGTTCAAGGCCTGGCGGGTCGGCGGTTACAACGAGTACCTGTACACGTTCTTCAAATGCCTCACCGACGAGCGCATCGCCTACGCCGACGGCTGGTTCGCCGAAGCCCACGATGACAGTTCCACGATCACCCTTGCCGGCTGGGAGGTTCAGCGCCGTTGCCCGCACCTGAAGGCCGACCTGTCGAAGTTCGGCGTTGTCGAAGGCGAAACCCTGACGTGCAATCTGCATGGCTGGGAATGGGATCTCAAGACCGGTCGCTGCCTAACCACCAAGGGCCACCAGTTGCGCTGCTCACGCGCATGACTCGGCCACCGCGGCAGTACTACGACGACGGCCTGGTGCTGCTCGACCGGCATGCACTGACGCTGCGGCGCTACCACTTTCCATCTGGAACGTCGAAAGTCATTCCGCTGCAAGCTATCCGGAGTTACAAGGCGGAGCCACTCGGTACGTTGATCCAACGCTTCCGGCTATGGGGCAGTTCGGACCTGCGTCGTTGGCTACCACTGGATGTGCAGCGGCCGCTGAGGTCCACGTTGATCACCCTCGAGATCCCCGGTACCTGGCCCAGCCCGGCGTTCACCCCGGCACAACCCCGGGAATTCCTGACGATGTTCGCCGAGGTTCTGGGACGCCGGGACTGACCGCCGACGTCAGGACTCCCAGACCAGCTGGCGAAGCTCCGAGAACTCCTCGCAGTCGGTGTCATAGACCCGGACGATCGCCTCGTCACCCGGATTGAGGTAGGTCGATCCCCCGTACTCGGTGTAACGCGTTGCGCCGATGCCGATCAACACATGCTCGGGCCGGCCACAATCGACCATCAGCGCACCGACATCCTCCAAAGGTGTTTCCGGGGAACCCTTCTGGTTAGCCAGCCGCTCGACGATCCAGTCCAGCAGCACCTCACCGTAATAGGAGTAACCGAGTAGCGGGCTGTCCTGGCCGTACTCGTGGTGAACACCGTCCGCGGTGCGCAGATGGCACAGCAGGCGCATCGATGCCGTGGGGCCGTCGGGGGTGAGGTCGTGCACCTCGAAGAACTCGCTCGCAACACCTTTGGACGCCGGACCCCAGTTCTTCTTGTGGCTTATCTTGGGCGCGTTGGGCCGTCGGATGGAGCAGTCGTTGAAGGCGCCGAGTGCGAACGGTTGCAACGTCACGACGGTGTCGCCATTCCAAACCACCCGGCAGGCAAGACCGACCTCAGGCTCGATCTGTAGGTTCAACGGCCCGTCCGCCTCGGCGGTGGGCGGCACGATCAGAGCGTCGTGCGACAAGGGGAACTGGCCCAGGAAGCTGTCGTGTCCGGGCACGTACCACGGGAAAATCCCTTTCGGGGCGCCCTCCGCGGCGACAACGGTCGCGAAGTCACCTGCCTCCCCGGCCTGGTCGAGATGGCCGGCGAAGTTGCCGGCGACACCGAATCCGAACCAATCGTGCATATCGTTGAGATCGAGCTCGATCATGGGCGCAGCACCTCTGTGCCGACGAAAGGCACCAGAGCGGCCGGGACTCGGACGCTGCCGTCGGGCTGCTGATGGTTCTCCAGTATGGCGACCAGCCATCGGGTGGTTGCCAGGGTTCCGTTGAGGGTTGCGGCGGTCTGCGGCTTGCCGTTCTCGTCGCGATAACGGGTGGCCAACCGGCGGGCCTGGAAGGTGGTGCAGTTCGAGGTCGACGTCAACTCGCGATAGGCCTGCTGGGTGGGCACCCAGGCTTCGCAGTCGAACTTGCGCGCCGCGGATGATCCGAGATCGCCTGCGGCAACGTCGATTACACGGTAGGGCACTTCGATCAACTCCAGCATCTGCCGCTGCCATCCGAGCAACCGCTGATGTTCTGCCTCGGCATCTTCGGGCCTGCAGTAGATGAACGCCTCCACCTTGTCGAACTGGTGAACCCGGATGATGCCGCGGGTGTCCTTGCCGTAGCTGCCGGCCTCTCTGCGGAAGCAGGATGACCAGCCTGCGTAACGCAGCGGTCCGTCGGACAGATCGAGAATCTCGTCGGAGTGGTAGCCGGCCAACGGGACCTCGGAGGTGCCGACGAGATAGAGGTCGTCCGCCTCCAGGTGGTAGATCTCATCGGCGTGAGCGCCGAGGAAACCGGTGCCGGCCATCACCTCGGGACGCACCAGCACCGGGGGGATCATCAGGGTGAAGCCGTTGTCCGTCGCCAGACGCACGGCCAGCTGCAGCAGACCGAGTTGGAGCAGAGCACCACGACCGGTCAGGAAGTAGAACCGCGAGCCGGAAACCTTGGCGCCGCGCTCCATGTCGATCAGCCGGAGGGACTCCCCGAGGTCCAGGTGGTCTTTCGGATCTTCGATCGCCGGCGTTTCACCAACGACCTCGAGAACCACGTAGTCGTCCTCACCGCCTGCCGGTACACCGTCGATGATGATGTTCGGGATCGCCGTGTGCGCGGCGATGAACGCGGCTTCGGCCTCGGCCTGCGCCGCCTCAGCTTCTTTGACGCCGGCCGCCAGTGACTTGGCGTGCTCCAGTAGTGCCGGACGCTCCTCGGCGCCGGCCGAACCGACACTCTTGCTGGCGGCCTTCTGCTCGGCGCGCAGGGTGTCGGCCGCTGAAATCGCCGCGCGACGGTTGCTGTCGGCGGCAAGCAGGGCGTCAACCAGTGCGGGATCCTCACCCCGGTTCAGTTGGGACCGGCGCACCGCATCGGGATCTTCGCGGACCAGTTTCAGGTCGATCACGATCGCAACCCTACTTTCGGTGGGTTGCGCCCCCGATGACGCCCTGGGGTCGGGTCGATCCTGCCGGACAGCACAACCCCGTAACGGTCAACCTGCATCACTTGTCACACCACAGTGTGGGCCTGCCACAATGGAGCCGATGGTGCAGTTATCCGAGCGCGATGAGTCGCTGGCCCCCGACGAGAATCCGGACGAACAGCCCGTCTCCGGGCGCCGCGGGGCGTTGCGCACCCTGCAGGCCACGTCGACACGGCGGGCCCTGCTACTGACCGCACTCGGCGGGCTGTTGATCGCGGGGGTCGTGACGGCATTGCCCTTCGGCGCCAGGAGCGCATTCGGAGCCGACGGTGGCGGACTGGGCACTAATCCCACGTTCGCCAGAGCCGAGCCGGGGGACTGCCTCAACTGGCCGGATAACTCGGCCGACGCAGCGACGATCGTCGACTGCAAGGACGGCCACCGCTTCGAGGTGGCCGCGTCGGTGGACTTGCGCGCCTACCCGGGCAGTGAGTTCGCCCCCGACGCGCCGCCTCCAACGCCCGCGCGGATCCAGCAGATCAGCCTCGAGCAGTGCGCGCCGGCGGTGGAGCAGTATCTCGGGGAGAAGTTCGATCCCAACAGCCGGTTCAGCATCAGCCTGCTGTGGGCGGGTGACAAGGCCTGGAAGCACTCCGGTGAGCGCCGAATGCTCTGCGGGGTCCAGTTGCCGGGGCCGAACAACCAGCAGGAGATCTTCACGGGCCGGGTGGCTGATCTCGATCAGTCCAAAGTCTGGCCTGCTGGCACCTGCCTGGGTATCGACCCCGCGACAAGTCAGCCGACCGACGTTCCGGTGGATTGTGCGGTGCCGCACGCCATGGAGGTCACCGGTGCGGTGAATCTCGCAGAGAGGTTCCCCGCAGGAGTGCCCGTCGAAGCCGACCAGGATGCGTTCATCAAGGACGTCTGCACTCGGCTCACCGACGCCTATCTGGCTCCCGTTCAGTTGCGCGACACGACACTGACACTGATCTACAGCACCGCCTCCCTGCCGAGTTGGAATGCCGGCAGCCGTCAGGTTGCCTGCAACATCGGGGCCACCCTGGGAAACGGTGGCTGGGCGACTCTGATCAGCAGCGCCAAGGGCCCGTTGTTGATCAACGGCCAGCCTCCCATTCCGCCGCCGGCCATCCCCGAGGGTCGACTGGATCTCCCTCTGCCCCCGGCCATTCCGGGTTTTGCCCCGCCTGCGGTCAACAGCCAGCCTCGCCTTCAGCAGCAGCCGGCAACGCAGACCGCCCCGGCGGTGCGGCAGGTGCCGGCACCGGGTCCCGCGCCACGTGTAGCGACCGCCTAGTGCCGGCCCGGATGAGCCCGGAGCGCTTCGAAGAACTCGTCGGTGATGCGCTTGACCTCATCCCGTCGGATCTGGCGCAGGCCATCGACAACGTCGTGATCCTGGTAGCCGACCGCGACTCGGACGATCCTGAATTGCTCGGAATCTACGAGGGCATCGCACTGACCGATCGCGACACGACGTATGCGGGTGCGCTGCCCGACACGATCACGATCTTCCGCGAAAGCCTGCTCGAGATGTGCGATACCGAGGACGAGGTCGTCGAGGAGGTCGCGATAACGGTGATTCACGAGATCGCCCATCACTTCGGGATCGATGACGAGCGGCTGCACGAATTAGGCTGGGGCTGAACGCCACCCGCTAACGCCATTTATCGCAGCGGATCGCCATTCCACTGGAAGCTGTTGACGTACTCACCCAGATCCTTGGCGATTTGCAGATTCGCCCCCGAGGGCGGACCCGGGCCGAAATCCGGCCCGAACGCGTGGTGCGGGCCGCTGGCGAAGGCGATCAGGGCCACATCGTTTTTCACCAGGTCGGTCGAATTGGCCAGCAGGGACGCATACGGCCCACGGATGAGCCCGGTGGCCCGCGGGAACGCCGAGGTCCCCGCGGGCCACCGAGCTGACTGTCATCGGCGGATGCTCCGCGGCCCGCCGAAGCCGCAGACCCGCTTAGTTACCGGTGATGACGTTGCCCGGAAGGGCGGTCGGAGCCGCGGGGGCCTTCACCGTCGGGGAGAACGAGTTGGCCCCGCCCGGCTTGAGGTTCTTTTCGGTCGGCGCCACCGGAGCACTGGAGCCGGAGGACGGCGCGACCGTCTCAGCCGGCTTCTCCTTCGTGCTGCTGCACGCCGTCAACGTTCCCATGCCGACGAGAGCGGCCGCACCGGCCGCAAGTGCGATCTGGCGAGTCAAACGGGCTGACAACATATGAATTTCCCTACTTTCTGCGCCCGGAAGGGCGAACTCGAATTATACCGGCCCGTCAGCGTCGGTGGCGGTTGGAACAGGTGGTGACTCCTTTCGCAACCGCCGCGAGAGACGCGAGGACGCTCGACTGGCCGCGCCACAAAACGGGCAGAAGGGCATGTCGGGCACTATGCGATCGCAGTGCACGCACAGCACGGGCTGACCGGTTGCCGGATCGGGCGCCTCCCGCAGCAAAGCCATCTGGACGGCTACCCGCAAGCCGAACATAGCGACCAGTGCCAGGATGAGGTGGAGAACCAACTGGGTGATCTGCGGCAGGCGGGCCGCCTCCATCACCCAGACGGCGCCGTACAGGGATGCGACCAGCAGACTGAACAGCAGCAGCGCGGCGCGGACCCGCCCCGGATGGGCACGCGCGCTGGCACCCGGCCGAAACCACAGCAGTATGCCTATGAGTCCACCGGAGGCCGCGGCGGTCAACGGCGCGGCGACTCCGTAGAGCGCGGCGTGGACGGCCAGTCGCAGCGGTTTCACGTTGGTGATCAGACCCGAGACGAATTGTGGGGCGAAATTGGTGATGGTCGAGGCCCCGGTGAAGGTCAACGCGCCCAACGCTCCGATCACAAACCCGTCCAAGGACTCGCGGCCGGGCGGCCGAAGCAACCGGACCACGATTGCCGGCAGCGTCATCAGGAACGCCCCCACCAACGACACGGCGAGCCCGACACTGAGTATCTGCTCCAGCGCGAACCCGGCGGCCAGCGGAATGCCGTAGGCGCGTGCGACCACCCCGCCGGTGAATACGGTCCAACCCACACCCAAGGCGGTACCGATCACCGCTGAAACAAACAGTCCGTGCCGGGGCATGTCCCGATAGACATCGGTCTGCCATAGGTACAGGACGAACAGGACGGGAACACCGAGGCCAGTAACGGTGATGAGTGGGCCGACCAGGCCCAGCCAGGAGAAGGCGACCAAAGCCGCGAAGAGCAGGAGCAGGCTGATCCGGAACGGACTGCTGGACGGCCGCTCCAGGTGCGGGAACAACGAACTGGTGAAGGCCGGGAACGCCAGACGCTCACCGGGGGCCGCCGCGAAAGCACTGGGCCGCAATAACGTTCGCCACCGGGCTGGTTCCGCGCCCAGCTCGGCACCGCAGCAGCCGCAGAACGTCCCGTCCGGGACCGCTGAACCGCACGCGGGACACACGACAGTCTCGACTGCGTCCACTCGGGATGTCATAGCGCGTAGGTCCTCAGCGGTCTCATCCTCAACCCATTGGGTCGACGGCTTTCAGTGCGTCCTCTACCGGATGGGAGTCCGGCTCCGGATAGAACGGCGGCGTATGGGTCCCCCACTGCAGACAACTCCATCGCCCGTCGGTTATCGGCATCAGCGTCACGAACTCGGTGTTGGCCAGGTGGTGGTCGAGGACGAAGCTCGGCTCGACACCGGCGAGCACCGCAGCGGCCAGCCGGATCGCCGCGCCGTGGCTGACCACGATCACGTCCTGGGACCAGCGCTCGTCGTCGAGGTAGCGCAACCGGAGGTCCTGAACAACCGGCAGGTACCGCTGGAGGACGTCATGCCCGTTCTCTCCACCGGGCATGGCTACATCGAGAGCGCCCTCATGCCATCGTCGGTAGACGAGGTTGAACGCCGCGATCGCCTCGTCGTCGGTGCGGTCCTCCAGATCGCCGGCCTGGACTTCGTGAATGCCGTCGACTGCCGTTGCCTCGGTGGCTAACTCGGCGCTGATCTCGGCTGCGGTCTGCGCAGCGCGATGGGCGATGGAGTGCAGCAGCATGCCGGGTCGTTCGCGTCGGGAACGGGCGAACTCACGAGCCTGCAACCGGCCGTCGTCGGTGAGTTCAGCCCCCGGGGGCCGGGTGTCCAGCCGACGCTCAACATTGGCCAGCGACTGACCATGCCTGACGAGGATGAGCCGTCCACTCACGCGGTGCCCTCGCGCAACCCGGCCAGCCACCGATCAGCCTCATCCGGTTTCGGTGGAAGCGCGCCCAAGGCGGCGCCGGTGGACCACGAGCCGAGATAGCGCACATCGGCACAGCGGCGATGCAGGGCCTTGAGCGCCTCGGCCACCGCGTTGTCCTCGATATGGCCGACGCAGTCCAGGAAGAAGATGTAGGTGCCCAATCCTGTTCGGGTGGGGCGGGATTCGATCCGGGTGAGGTCGATATCCCGGATGCTGAACTCTGTCATCGCCGACACCAGCGCACCCGGTGCATTGTCCAATTGCAGGACCACCGAGGTGCGGTCGTTTCCGGTGCGGGCGGGCGGGCGGCCCACGGGCCCGACGAGAACGAACCGGGTCCGCGCGTTGGGTTCGTCGACCACACCCTCTGCCAAAGTGGGCAATCCATAACGCCGTGCTGCTAACGCCGTGCTGACACCTGCGTCGCAGCGACCGTCGGCAACATCGCGGGCAGCGGCCGCGTTCGAGTTCGTGAGGACGACCTCGGCTTCGGGGAGTTCGGCGGCCAGCCACCGCCGAACCTGAGCGGCCGCCACCGGGAACGCCGCAACACTGCGAACCTGCGCGGCGGACATTCCCGGCCGGACCACGATGCTGAAAGCGACATCGAGGGTCAGTTCGGCGTATATCTGCAGGGGCGAACCGGCAGCGAGGCTGTCCAGGGTGGGCAACACGCTGCCCTCAATCGAGTTCTCAATCGGCACGCAGGCGAAATCCGCCGCACCCGAACGAACCGACTCGATAGCCGAGGGCGTGGTCTCAGTCGGATGGGGCGTGATCTCACCGCCGCGCGGCACAGCGCCGGCGGCAGCCATCCTGAGCAATGCCGCCTCGGTGAACGTCCCCTCCGGACCGAGGTAGGCGATACGAGCCACGGGACAACCCTATCGGGTCGAACCGGCCTGAACCGGTGAGCGTTACCGTGGCGGGGTGAGCGAGGGCCAGCCGGTGATGCCACGGCGGGCCGCGCAGATCGAGATCGGCGTCATGCTGGCCGTGACGTTCGGCGTCAGCGCGGTCATCGCGATGCTGGAGCTGGCCGATGCGGTGCTGTCCGGTCTGCCCGGCCATCGGGTCCGGCTCAACCCGAACCAGTCCCGCTATGACCTGATCAACCTCGGTCTCAACCTCACCTCGGTGGGCCAGCTGGTGGCTTGGGGTTTGCTTGCCCTTTATCTGTTGTGGCGCACCGGAATAAGGCCCTCCGCAATAGGACTCGGGCGGCTGCACTGGCGGCCCGACGTGCTCGGCGGGCTTGGCCTGGCAGCACTGATCGGCATCCCCGGGCTGCTGCTCTACATCGCCGCCCGAGCCCTGGGCTTGAACGCCGAGGTCGAGCCGTCAGCTCTGCACAACTCGTGGTGGCGGATACCGGTTCTGGTTCTGGCAGCCTTCGCCAACGGGTTTGCCGAGGAGACAGTCGTGGTGGGTTACCTGATCACCCGACTGCGCGAAGTGGGCTTGACCAACCGCGGCGCCATGCTGGCATCGGCGGTACTGCGCGCCCTGTATCACCTGTACCAGGGATTCGGCGCGGGTCTGGGCAACCTGGTGATGGGGCTGGTGTTCGCCTACACATGGAACCGCAGCGGCCGGCTGTGGCCGCTGGTCATAGCCCACGGGGTCATCGACACGGTGGCGTTCGTCGGCTACACGCTGCTGGCCGGTCATACCGGCTGGCTCCGCTGATTCAACGGCCGTTGCCCGTAAATTGACCTGGTGAGCGAGCATCGCACGCCGGCCGATGACACGCCGACTGAGCGGATTCCCCGGGTTCGGGTGCGACCATCCGAACCGTCACAGGTGATCCCGCGCAATCCCGCCCGGCGGCCACCCGGGCCTCCCCCACCGGTCCCGCCCAGACCTCTCCCACCCATCCCGCCCAGGCCTCTCCCACCCATCCCGCCCAGACCTCTCCCAC
>NZ_JBPCSX010000095.1:0-17041 GCF_051006775.1 Mycobacterium sp. | reverse complement strand
CTACCGGGGTGACCGATGCGCTGCTGGCCGCCGCCACCACGACGAAGCCGGACAGCGTCTGATCGGTGTTCACGCCGCTGTGTGGCCGGGCGGCGCGGTTGCGGGAAATTCTGCTCCCCTTGCCGGGCCTCTCAGGCCCGGTCCAGGCGGGGAAGTATCACTCGGGCGTTGGTCCGCTCGATCGCTTCCCGGGCGGTGGCATCAAGGCCGGCGAAGTCGTCGAGGCCGGCGTCGTTGAGCTTGGTTCCTTCCACGGTGGAGTAGGGGAAGTCGGAGCCGTAAATGACGTGCCCGGGCTTGGCGAAGGCCAGCAGGCTCGGTAGCGAGGCCGCGGTGGACGACGACGCGGTGTCGAAGTAGAAGCTGGCGAAGTCCTCGAGATTGTCGGCTATGGCCCTGCCGTTCTCGGTGGAGGCCACCATCGCCAGACGGTAGGACACGTAGGGGACGAATCCGCCGGCATGGCTCAGGATGAACTTGATGTTCGGATACTGGCGTCGAATTCCGTTGCGCACCAGCAGATAAGCGGCCCGGACGCTGTCCAGGAGAAAGTCCGCGACAAACGGCGATATTGAAGCCAACCGAGGACCCGGCAGGTCGTTGGGGTGGATGAACACCACTGCCGCGCGCTGATCGAGGCATGCGAACAGATCCTCCTGGCCGGGCTCGCCCAGGTAGGTGCCGGCGCTGTTGTAGATTCCGGCACTGTTGGCCAGCAGTACCACCCCATCGGCATGCAGGTCATCGAGTGCGCGCTCGGCCTCGGCGATCGACTCGGTGATGTGCGGGGTCGGGATGGTGGCGAAAAATCCGCAGCGCTGCGGATTGGAGGCAACCAGTGCGGTGGAGTAGTCGTTGATGTCGCGTGCCAGGGCAGCGGCATCAGCAGGGTTCGGCAGGAACGAAACCCCCGGGGTGGACACCGACATGATGGCGGTGGCGATGTCAAGTTGGTCCATCGCCTCGAACATGAGTTCTTCACTCCAGTCCGGTTCCGGATGGCCTCCTGAATCTTGAATCCCCGCCGACGCTAACGCGGTCAGGTAATCCGGCGGGAAGATGTGATGGTGGGTGTCGATACGCGGCACAGTGTGGCTCCTTTGCCCGAACTCGCAAGTTACGGTGACGCCACGCTAGCAACACGGCAGCACGGTCGGCGGTGGAGCGATCCGGCCCGACCGGGCAGTGTGGTCGAGGTCGCCTGCCGCCTGGGCCGGGAATTCGCCGGCTGAACACAAGCGCACTCACTAGGCTGCTGACGATGACGACACGATGGTCGGTAACTCGACTCGGCAATCTCAACGGCAAACGCGTCATCGTCACCGGTGCAACTAACGGGGTGGGGTTGGCGACAGCCCGGTCCCTGGCCCGCGCGGGCGCCGAGGTGATCCTGGCGGTGCGCGATACCGAACTCGGGGCTCGCCGCGCCGCCGAGATGGGCGGCGCCACCGCCGTGGTCAAACTCGACCTCGCGGATCAGGCCTCGGTGCGGGCGTTTCCGGCGCTGTTCGACGGTGACGTCGACATCCTGATCAACAATGCCGGTGCGGTCACCCAGAGCCGAACCGAAACCCCTGATGGCTTTGAGACCACGCTGGGCACGAACTTCCTCGGTCCGTTCGCGTTGACCAATCTGCTGTTTCCCCGGGTGCGTTCGAAGATCATCAACGTCGGCTCCGACGCCCACAAGATGGCCACCTTCGCATTCGACGATCCGCACCTGCGCACCCGTAAGTGGTCGGCGCTGCCGGCCTACGGACGGTCCAAGCTGGCCGTGATGCTCTGGGGTCTCGAACTGGACCGTCGGCTGCGGGCTGCGGGCTGCGCCGTGAGCACCTACCTGACCCATCCGGGCTGGGTGGCATCGAACCTGTCGAACGTTTCGGACAAGCCGGTGATGGCGGCCTTCCACAAGGTGGTCAGCACGGCCGCCACCGTCCTCGCCAACGATATCGACGCCGGTGCCGCGCCAACCCTCTACTGCATCACCGAACCGATCCCGCCGGGAAGCTACGTCGGCATCGACAGCAAGCGGGGGCTCAAGGGCCCGCCGACGCTGAGTGGCCGGGCTGCGGCCGCCTGTGACTACTCCGATGCCGCGCGCCTGTGGGAGTTCGCCGAGCAGGAAACCGGCACCACACTCCCGCTCTAGGCCGCTCAGTTCTCCCCGGCGGCCACCAGCGAACTCAACCGCACAGCGGGGTTGTCCTGCTGGAAACCCTGCAGCCGCCATTTCGTGGTGAACAGGGCGAGCATGACTCCGTCGGACCGGGTGAGAACTTCCACCGACACCTGCTTGTCCACGAATGGTGCGTCCTCCGGGTCCACCGCGCGGGCGACGGTGTAGGGCAGAGACTCCAGCGAGATCGGTGCGTTGAACTCCGTCGCCATCCGATGCGTGGCGACTTCGAACTGCATCGGCCCGACAGCGGCGAAGACCGGAGCCTGATCGCCGCGCTTGTCCGAGCGCAGCACCTGCACGACACCTTCCTGATCCAGCTGTTCGATGCCCTTGCGAAACTGCTTGTGCTTACTGGGATCGGTACCCCGAGCGACCGCGAAATGCTCGGGCGAGAAGCTCGGTATCGGCGGGAAGTGAACGGGGACATCGCGAAACAGGGTGTCGCCCGGACGCAGTGCATTCGCGTTGGCCAGGCCGATCACATCTCCCGGCCAGGCGCTGTCCAGCGTGGAGCGCTGTTGGCCGAACACCGACTGCGCGTACTTGGTGACGAACGGCTTACCGCTGGAGGCATGAGTGAGAACGTCGCCGCGCTCGAAGGTCCCCGAGCAGACCCGCGCGTAGGCGATGCGATCGCGGTGGGCGGAGTCCATACCGGCCTGGACTTTGAACACGAAGGCGCTGAACGGGGAATCGACCGGACGCAGATTGCCCTCAGCGTCACACTGTCCGCTCGGCGGCGGCGCGAGCCGAACCAGGTTGTCCAGCAGTTGATTCACGCCGAAGTTCAACGCCGCCGAGGTGAACAGCACCGGTGTGGTCTCGCCACCCAGGAACGCATCCTGGTCGTGGTCACTTCCATCGGCGGAGAGCAGTTCGCATTCTTCGACCGCATTGACCCAGTCGATCCCGGCGGCTTCTTCCGCCCGATCCGGAGGAATGTGTTCCTCGGGTGCCGCGGTGGCACCTCCGGCGGTACGGGTGAACCGGATGAAGTTGCCGGTGCGCCGATCCAGTACGCCCTTGAAGTCTCCGGCGATGCCGACCGGCCATGTCAGCGGAGTGGGTCGCAGCCCGATGCGCTCCTGGATCTCGTCGAGCAATGACAGGGCGTCCCGGCCGGGACGGTCCCACTTGTTGATCACGGTGAGGATGGGGATGCCGCGATGCCGGCACACCTGAAAGAGCTTGAGGGTCTGCGGCTCCAGGCCTTTCGCAGCGTCGATCAGCATGACCGCGCAATCGACAGCGCTGAGCACGCGGTAGGTGTCTTCGGAGAAGTCGGCGTGGCCCGGGGTGTCGAGCAGGTTGATCACGCAGTCCTGCCCGTCGGGGGAGGTGTAGGGGAACTGCAGTGCGGTGGAGGTGATCGAGATACCTCTGGCCTGTTCCATCTCCATCCAGTCCGACACCGTGGCGCGCCGGCCGGCCTTGCCGTGGATGGCACCCGCCTCGGTGATCACCCTGGCGTGCAGGACGAGGGCCTCTGTCAGTGTCGACTTACCGGCGTCGGGGTGGCTGATGACGGCGAAGGTCCGCCGGCGGCGTGTTTCGGCCGCCAGACGGTTTGCCGCGGCGGTGGTGGTCGGCCGCACTTCAAGGTCGTGGTCCATCACCAGTGATGCTAGCCGGGGCGGAGGTCACCCTCTGAACAGGCGAATAGTCCACCCACGGGTGCTAATGTCTTGCCCTCGTGTCCTCGCGAACGGTCGGCAGCCACGTCCTGGCTGATATCAGCGGATCCACCTCGCCGCTACTCGACGACAGCGTCGGCCTCGAGGCGCTTCTCGTTCGCGCGGCCGAGGCGGTGGGTGCCACCGTGCTCTCCCGTCACCATCACGCGTTCAAACCGCAGGGCGCGACCGCCGTCGTCGTGCTCGCGGAGTCGCATGTGTCGATCCACACCTGGCCGGAGTGGGGTGGTGCGACGCTGGACGCGTACACCTGTGGTGCCGCCGATCCGGAGCGGCTCATCGACCTGGTGATCGAAGGCCTCGCGCCGACCAACGTCCGGCGCGCCACGGTGCCGCGGGTGGTTCCCGGCGGCCCCGACGAACCCGCTTTCCGGTTCGCGGAGTTCATCACCCCGTCCGACCGCTACGAGCATGACATCGCCGAGGTGTACATCAGTGGGTCGAGCGAGTACCAGGACTACCTGATCGGACGCTCCGACACCTGGGGCCGGATGCTCGTCCTCGACGGCGTTGTGCAGAGCACCGATGCCGACGAGTTCATCTACCACGAGGGCATCGTTCACCCGGCGTGCTACGCCGCTGCTGCGGGCGCACCGGTCCGCGATGCGCTGATCCTCGGCGGCGGTGAGGGCGCGTGCCTGCGCGAGGCGCTGCGCTGGCGGTCCATGGAGCACGTGACGATGGTCGATATCGACGCCGATGTCGTCGCGGCCTGCCGTGAGCATCTGCCACTGCACCATCAGGGCGCCTTCGACGACCCGCGGGTGCGGTTGGTGTATCAGGACGCGGTCGCGTTTCTGCGCGCGGTTCCGGACGCGAGCGTCGACGTCGTCGTCTCCGATATGACCGACCCGGTCGAGGACGGCCCGTCGACCTTTTGCTTCACCGTCGAGTTCTTCACCGAGATCGCCCGCGTGCTGCGTCCGCATGGCGTGCTCGCCGTACAGGCCGGGCCCGCGTCGCCGATCGAGGTGACACTGCACGCGAAGGTCATCCGCACGCTGAGCGCGGTGTTCCCATCGGTGATTCCGTACGCTGTCGACGCCCCCTGCTACGGCCGGGATCTCGGCTTCGTCATCGCCTCAAAGCAGGATCTCATCAGCCGGCTCGGGGTCGACACGATAGCGCGCCACACCGGCGAAATCTCCGGTCAGCACCGTTGGCTCACCCCGGAACTTCTGCGCGGCAAGCTCAGCGTGCCGCCGTACCTGGCGGCCGCGATCGACGCCAGAACCGACGTCTATCGCGATAGCGCCCCGCCGGCGACGATGGGTGCTGCCGGCTGGGAGGCCTGAGTTCATTTCCGGCCGGCACGCCAGCTGCGGTATCCGCGGTGGGCGGCGAATGCGCCGATGATCGCGGTCACACACCAGACGGCTACCGCCGCGTACGCCAACGGTGATCTGAAGTTGGAGATCGACGCGCCCAGCGCGGTGTAGACGAATGCCCGCGGTGCTGATCCGATGAACGCCCCAATGGCCATCTGCCACAACGGTAAGCCGAAGGCGCCGAAGACATATGAGGCCAGCGCATCGGAGATGCCGGGAACGAATCGTTGGCCGACGACCGCCCACAGCCCGCGACGCTGGATCTGTGCGTCGATGCGGCCAGCCCATTCCGCGCCAACCAGAGCACGCGCACTTTCCCGACCGGCACGTCTGCCGACGTAGGCGGCGATTGTCGCCGTCAACGCCGCCGAACACAAGGTGACCGCGGTTCCGAGCACGGGTCCGAACAGCAGTCCGCTACCGGCGGCAAGAAGCGGACCGGGAACGAAGATCGACGCCAGGATCGCCGAGATCGGGACATAGAGCAGCGGCGCCGCCGGTCCGGATTTGGCGACCACAGCGCGGACGGCCTCGATATCGACGACGTGCCGGACGACGACGAGATAGAACACGATCGCCAGGAAGGCGGCGAACACAACCAACCGCAGGATGTGCGACCGCCGGCTGCCGGCCGGGGAGTCCGCGATATCGGTCACTGAATCGGCTCAGCGGAAGCGGATGTCCGCCGTCGCGAGGCCGAAGATCTTGCGGCCCTCGGACTTTGCGGCCACCAGGACCACGCCGGAGCGGGTCTCGGGATCCAGCGATTTGATCCGGCCGCTGAACTCGATGTCCGCGCCCCCTCCGGACGGCACGATCGCGGGCGCGGACAGCCGCACCGCGTAGCGCGTGACTGCACCGGGATCACCTGACCAAGCCGAGACGAATCCGGCGCCCAGACCCATGGTCAACATGCCGTGCGCGATCACATCCGGCAGGCCCGCCAGCTTGGCGATCTCCTCGTCCCAGTGGATTGGGTTGGCGTCACCGGCGACGCCGGCGTAGTTCACCAGATCGCCGCGCGAGAGCCGGGTGTGGTGCACCGGCAATTCGTCGCCGACCTTCACGTCGTCGAAGTTCGGCGTGCCGGGTGTGCGGGTCGCACCGCCCTGCGCGATCCGGACCTCACCCTCGGGGCGCACCGTCTTCTCGTAGCTGCCTTCTCCGACGGCCATGATGTCCATGTCGTGCATCATCATTTTTTGCACGGCCGCCTTGACCGCAGGATTGATGTCATCGGAGGTGACGCCGACAACTGTGGTGTGCAGGGTGTGCACCCGCTCACCGGCGGCGTCGGTGAAGGTATTGGTCACCGTGATCAGATCCCGGCCGGCGATCTTGCGCACCGATGTCAGTTCAACGTCGATATGCAGTTCGTCCCCGGCGACGATCGGACGGTGCGCCTCGAAGACCTCCTCGGTCTGAACATAGGTGTCGTAACCGACGACGACGGATTCGAACATCTCGCGGTTACAGGACATGCCGGGGGTCGAGGTGAAGGTCAGCGGCGTCACCAGACCTGAGTAACCCAGTGCCGCGGCGCCGTCGACATCCCAGTGCGCGGGGTGGTAATCCTGCACGGCGCGGGCATATTCGCGCACCTTCTCCCGGCCCACCAGGTAGGTGCCGTCCATCTGGTAGTAGTGGCCGACCCGGGCCTCGAGATCCGGTGCGCCTGATGCTGCGGTCATGGATTCCCAACTGTTATTCGCGTCGGCCAATCTCGGGCATCGCCCTTACAGCGATGGGGTGACGAGAAGTGAACACCGTGAGGATAGTCGCGTACCTGTTTGTCACCGATTCGGGCCTGCACCGGGTCGCTGGGCGCCGTCAGGTATCCGTCACCGCCGCCGAATCGTTGAAAACCCCCTGACAAGGTAAGATCGGTTGCGATGTAACTGGTTTCCGTGAGATGCGCGGATCCCAAGGCGCGGCCCGGGCGTTGGCCCACTGCCCGAAGCAGGATGAGGAATCTATGTCGCGCCAGCTAACTGACCCTGAATTGCTCAAGGAACTCGAGCCGACAGCCGAGGAATATCTCAACAGGCATCTGGCGGCTTCGGTTGAATGGCACCCGCACGATTTCGTGCCGTGGGACGACGGCCGGAATTTCGCGGCGATGGGTGGCGACGACTGGTCCCCTGAGCAGTCGCAGCTGAGCGAGGTCGCCAAAGCGGCGATGATCACCAATCTGCTGACCGAGGACAACCTGCCCTCCTATCACCATCAGGCGGCCGAATACTTCTCCCGCGACGGCGCCTGGGGTACCTGGGTCGGCCGCTGGACCGCTGAGGAGGCGCGGCACAGCATTGTGCTGCGCGACTACCTCGTGGTCACCCGCGCGGTCGATCCCGTCGAACTGGAACGTGCCCGGATGGCACACATGACCTACGGCTTCGCGGCCACCCCGGAAGAGGAAGCCCGGCATAAGACCGACTTCCTGCTGTCGCTCGCATATGTCTCCTTCCAGGAACTCGCGACTCGAGTGAGCCACCGCAACACCGGCAAGGCCTGTAACGAGGATGTCGCCGAGCGGATGCTTCAACGCGTGGCGGCTGACGAGAACCTGCACATGATCTTCTACCGCGACGTGTGCGGTGCGGCATTGGACGTCGCGCCGGATCAGACCCTGGAAGCTCTCGCGTGCGTGGTGGAGAACTTTCGGATGCCCGGTCAGGGCATGCCCAACTTCCGGCGCAACGGCGTGATGATGGCCAAGCACGGCATCTACGACCCGCGCCAGCACCGCGATGAGGTCGTGTTGCCGAATCTGCGCAAGTGGCAGATCTTCGAACGCACCGACTTCACCTCGACCGGCGAGCAGCGTCGTGAACAACTGGCGGAATACCTCGTCACCCTTGATACGCAGGTGACGAAATTCGAGGAGCAACGCGACCGCATGCTGGCCCGGGAAGCCCAGAAGGCGCTGGTCTTGCAGTAGGCGGCTGTTCGCGCGGTAACGCCGGGGGTGGGCTTGTGCGACGATGCCAGCAGAGGAGGATCGCCGAACCCATGAATCACCATCACCGCATCGGCGCCGTGGCGCTGGTGGGCGCCACGATCGTCGGTGCCGCGCTGGCCTGGGCCGCTCCGGTGCCGGCTGATCCGGCAGACCCGGTGGCGCCGGTCACGACCTCCCCGGTGCCTCCGCCTCCCGGACCCATGACGCCCAACCAGCAGGTGCTGCCGGCCGGTGACCCGGCCGCTCCGCCCCCCGATCCCGCTGTCATGCAACCGCGCGTGCCGCCGGTCCAGAACCAGACCTACGGATCGGGCAAGTACGGCGGCGGCATCATGGGAACCCTCAAGGATCTGTGGGACCAGGCCAGGAACCCCATGATGACGGCCGACGGCCTGATGGCACCGGAGGGGCAGCCCACGCCACCGCCGGGGGCGGGTCCGGCGCCGGCCCTGCCGCCTGGATACGTCTCCACGAATGCGCCGGGTTCGGAAACCGCGTCGACGGTCCCCGCGGGCGGCCCGGCAACCGGGCGACCGGCCCTGCCGCCCGGGTACTACTCCGTCAACGGACCACCCCCGCCGGGATATCAGTACGGCACTCCGGGCGTGCCGGTGACCACCGTCCCGGTCGCGCCGCCCGCGCCGTGAAAAAGCCGCTACTGGCATTACTGGTCGCCGCCACAGTGGCGCTTGGTGTGCTGTTCGTCGTCATCCGGACCAGCCTCGGTCCTCAACACTCCCAGCCGTCTGCGACCCAGCACCTCCTCGTGACGATCGGCGATCAGAGTTTCACCCTGGTCAACGGGGTCGCGACGAAGCCATCCGCGCCCGGGTCGGCGGCCACCGAAACCGTCCGCATTGTGGGCGAGCCGGTCAGCGGCGACGCCACCGGCGATGGCACCGACGATGTGGCCCTGCTGCTCGCCGATGATCCCGCGGGTAGCGGAACCTTCTATTACGCGGTGCTCGCCGTCAACGACGGCGGCTCCTGGCACGCGACCAACGCCCTGCCGCTCGGTGATCGCATCGCACCGGAGAAAATCGAGGTCGTCGACGGCCGGTTCGTCTACCGATTCCTGGAACGGCACCCCGGCGATCCGATGGCGACCACCCCGACAGTGCCCAACAGCGTTCCGATCCGATTCGATGCGGTTTCCGGGCGGATCTCCGCCTGGGGGTGAGGGACTTTCGCCATTGATTGGCGCTTGACGGCGCGCCGCATTATTTTCTGGGAGTGTTTTCCTCCGCTGTCACCGCGCTCGCCCGATGGGTCACCCCGCTTCTCTCCGCCGCGACGGTTGTCGGCCTCAGCCTGACGTCCGCCCCCGCACCGGCCATTCGCCTGGTCGATGAGTCCAACCCGCTGGCCGGGAAGCCGTTCTACGTCGATCCCATCTCTAATGCCATGCGTGCTGCGAAGAGCACTCCGGTACTCGCCGCGATCGCCAACACCCCCGCTGCCTACTGGCTCGACGAAGCATTCCCCTCAGGTAAAGCGAACAGCACTGTCGCCCGGATCGCCGGTGCTGCGCAGGCCGCCGGCAGCATGCCGGTGTTCGCGCTCTACGCGATCCCGCACCGGGACTGCGGCAGCTTCGCGGCCGGTGGCTTCGCCTCGGCCGCCGGTTATCAGCAGTGGATCGACGCCATCGCGACGGGCCTGGGCCCGATGCCGGCCACCTTCATCCTGGAACCTGATGCGCTCGATATGGCCGACTGCCTCTCCCCCGACCAGCGACAGGAGCGCTTCGGCCTGATGCGCTACGCCGTCGATGCGCTCACGGCCAATCCGGCCGCCGTGGTGTACATCGATGGCGGGCACTCGCGGTGGCTGCCCGCCGAGGAGATCGCCAACCGGCTCAACCAGGTGGGTGTCAGCAAGGCCCGCGGATTCAGTCTGAACACCTCGAACTTCTACACCACCGCTGAGCAGATCGGTTATGGCGAAGCCGTTTCCGCGCTCACCAACGGCGCGCACTACGTGATCGACACCGGGCGCAACGGAGCGGGGCCGGCTCCGGAGAGTCCGCTGAACTGGTGCAACCCGAGTGGCCGCGCGTTGGGCACAGCGCCCACCACCAACACCGCGGGCGCACACGCCGACGCCTACCTGTGGGTCAAACGTCCCGGCGAGTCCGACGGCTCATGCGATCGCGGCGAACCCCACGCGGGCAGTTTCGTCAACAGCTACGCCATCGAACTGGTCAACAACGCGACTCGGTAACCTCACCGGGATTCGTTGGCCTGCCGGGGAATTCAGGCTTCGAGTTCGGAAATCAACTCCCGGACGCGGGCGGCGATATCGTCACGGATGCGCCGCACCACCTCGATCGGTTGTCCCGCCGGATCGTCGAGCTTCCAATCCCGGTAGGACACCCCGGGGAAATACGGGCAGGTATCACCACAGCCCATGGTGATGACGACATCACTGGTCTCGACGGCCTCGCCGGTGAGGATCTTCGGAGTCGCCGAGGTGATATCGATGCCGAGCTCATTCATCGCCTGAACCGCCGCGGGATTGATCTGGTCGGCGGGTTGCGTTCCGGCAGAGCGCACCTCGATGCGATCACCGGCCAGATGCGCCAGCAGTCCGGCAGCCATCTGCGACCGCCCCGCGTTGTGCACGCAGACGAACAGCACACTCGGCGTCATGGGAAGAACCTTCGCAGGGCCAGTGAGACGTACACCAGACCGACCAGAACCGGCACTTCTATCAGCGGGCCCACCACCCCGGCCAGGGCCTGGCCGGATGTCGCTCCGTAGGTGGCGATCGCGACGGCGATGGCGAGTTCGAAGTTATTGCCCGCGGAGGTGAAGGCCAGCGTGGTGGTCCGCGGATAGCCCAGTTTCAGCGCCGCACCCAGTAGGTAGCCACTGGTCCACATGATCGCGAAATACACCAGCAGGGGCAGCGCGATACGCACCACGTCCAGTGGCCGGGACGTGATCTGATCACCCTGCAGTGCGAACAGGATCACGATGGTGAACAGCAGTCCGTACAGTGCCCACGGGCCGATCCTCGGCAGGAACGTCTGTTCGTACCACTGTCGGCCGCGGGCCTTTTCGCCGTAGCGGCGGGTCAGGTAGCCGGCCACCAGTGGGATACCGAGAAAAATCAGCACAGACTTCGCGATCTGCCATGTTGAGGTGCTGATTTCGGTCTGGTTCATACCCAGCCAGCCGGGCAGCACCGATAGGTAGAACCAACCCAGTACCGCGAAGATCAGGACCTGGATCACCGAGTTGATCGCGACCAGAACGGCGGCCGCTTCACGGTCGCCGCGGGCCAGGTCATTCCAGATGATCACCATCGCGATACATGGAGCGAGTCCGACGATGATGATGCCGGTGCGGTAGGCGGGCAGGTCCGGGAGGAACACCCATGCCAGCGTGAACATCAGCGCCGGTCCGATGACCCAGACCAGGAACAGCGCGGCCAGCAGCAGCTTTCGGTCGCGGGTGACGGTGTCGAGGCGGTCGTAGCGCACCTTCGCCAGCACCGGGTACATCATCACCAGCAGGCCCAGGGCGATGGGCAGTGAAACCCCATCGATCTCCACCGCGCCGATCGCAGAACCCAGGCCCGGGATCAACCGGCCCAGTAGCAGACCGAGTGCCATCGCGGCGCCGATCCACACCGGCAACAACCGATCAAGAGTGGAAAGCCTTGCCGCGACGTGTGTTTCAGGCGGGGAGGTGGGGGTCATCCGCAGCAGCCACCCTGGCCGGCGCCGACCGCCTCGATTCCGATATCGCCGGATGTGGTCCCAAAAAAAGTCTCAGCGTCGGCAAGCACGGTGTAGATCTCCCACCGTTCTCCGCCGGGACCGGTGACCCACACCTTGTCCTGGGTGGCGAAACAACACGTCGCCCCGATCTCCTCCTCGGTGAACAAACCCTCGTCGGTCAGCCGGGCGATCTCGGAGTGCACCGTCTCGCTGGACTCCACCTCCACGCCGAGGTGGTTGAGGGTGCCGCCCCGGCCGGGGTTCTCCAGCAGCACGAGCTTCAGCGCCGGCTCGGTGATTGCAAAGTTGGCATAGCCGGGCTTGACCTTCGCGGGCTCGGCGCCGAACAGTTTCGAATAGAACGCGATCGCGGCGTCGAGGTCGTCGACGTTGAGTGCGAGCTGCACGCGGGACATGGGACTCCTCCTGAACCGTTGGACATATGTCGAAGTACCGACGGCCCCAGCATGCCGACCTTTTTGATATATGTCAATATCTCTGGCACAGTGGTCCCATGCCCAAAACATTGCCGGTCATCGACACCACCGCACCGGTGTGCTGCGCCCCGGTGGCATCCGGTCCGATGAACGATGACGACGCCCTGCACATCGCACTCCGTCTCAAGGCGCTCGCCGACCCGGTTCGCGTCAAGATCGTGTCGTACCTGTTCAGTTCGGCCGCCGGTGAACAGGGGTCCGGCGAACTCGCCTCGGTCCTCAATCTGACCGAGTCGACGGTCAGTCACCATCTGACCCAACTGCGCAAGGCCGGCCTGGTGCTCTCCGAGCGCCGCGGCATGAACGTCTTCCACCGGATCCGCCCGGAGGCACTGCAGGCGCTCTGCGCCGCCCTTGACCCCAACTGCTGCAGCTGAAACCACCGCGTAAGCCCGCGACCATGTCGTAATTTCAGGTCGATACCCCTGAGAGGAGCGCCATGGGTGCCGCACGGTACGTCGGTCGGGTCGGAGCATTGGCTGTGGCCCTCGGAATAGGTGCGGCACTGGCGGCGAGCCAGAGCGCGTCCGCAGACACCGGGGAAGCCCCATCGGGGGTGACCGCACCTGGTAAGCCCCGCCCCGCGAGCGCGAAGCCGTCGTCGTCGCCGCGACCCGCAGCGAAGCCATCGCGAAGCCAGCCGGGAATCGCATCTGTGGCAGCGGTGTCGCGGCGCCCCACCACCGCCTCTGCCGTTCCGCCACGCCGGAAGGCCGATGCCGTCGGCGCTCTGGACATCCTGGGTGCATTGCGCCGGGAGTTCTTCAACTCCTCGCCGACCATCACCCCGGTGATCTACGGCCAAACCACCAGCGCGACCGGACAGGCGGTGGTGACCGGAAACCTCGGCGCGGCCGACGCCGACGGAGACACCCTGCGCTACACCTATATCGGCACACCGCAGAACGGCGGCGCACTCGACGTCGATCAGAGCACCGGAGACTTCACCTACGTCGCGCCCTCGGAAATGAACGCTCTCGGCGGCTTCGATCAGTTCAACATCGTCGTCAGCGATCAGACCCCGGGGCAGTTCCCGACCTTCCACGGCATCGTCGATCTCCTTTCCTATGTTCCGGTACTCGGCCCACAACTCGTGAATAACCTGCAACTATTCGGACTTGCGACGCCCTACACCGGTTCCGTTCCGGCGCGGGTGGCGATCACGGTCACACCCACGGAGCCTGCGCCGTTGATCACCGGTGACCCTCGGGCGCTGTCCGCGAGTCCCATTGCAGCCCAGGATGGTTGGCAGCGCTACGTCATCACCCCGCAGGACTGCTCGCAGGGACAGCCCTGCCGCATCTCACCGGTCAGCCTCTACTACACGAACGACGGCGTCACGGTCGGCGACAATGGCGAGATCACCCTGAACTACGCCATCGGTGGACAGGCACCGATGGTGATCCTCGATTACGGCCAGGATGTCGGCGGCTACACCCGTTTCAGCTATTACGGGGCGACGCCGAACCTGCTCCAGGCCTCCTACAGCGAGTCATCGAACAACCTGAGTGCCATCGGCGACGGTGCGTTCAGTTCGGCGCTGTTGGCGAACTCCGGCGATCCGCTCACCTTCCAGATGATCCCGGTGATCGGCAACGGGTCGTTTCAGGGCAGCCAGTTGCAGGGCGGCTTCCGCTACCAGCGGATCGTACTGAACCTTCCCGGCACCATCACGCTGACCAACATCGTCACCGAACTGACCGCTCCGCTGCGCTCGCCGGAGGAGTACGCCGGTAACTTCCTGTCTAATGCCGATCAGATCAACCGGATCTGGTACGCCGGGGCCTACACGGTGAATCTGGACGAGATCCCAGCCGGCACACCGGGATTCGCCGGACCGTATCCGCTGTCCATCCTGGGCGAGGCAGCCAAACGCGACCGGGCTGTCTGGGCCGGCGACCTGCTCGTCGCGGGGACGACCGCGCACGACGTCCTCGGCGCGGCCGGCGACACCCTGATCCGCAACGGCCTCCAGATCATCAGCGACAATCCGGTCAAGGCGTTTGTCCTGGAGTTCCTCAGCCTTCCCTTCGCCGTCCCGACGACTCTGTCCGATCCGGGCCCGGCAGCGGGTGTGTGCAGTGGCGTGTCCAGCGGCGGTTGCGAATTCTGGGGCGCGAGTTACTCGATGGCGCTGTCGCAGAATATGGGCAACTACTACAAGATCACCGGCGACACCGAGTTCGTCCGTGAAAACTGGGCGGCGGTTCAGCGCGCGATGACCTACGGCAACTCTCTGATCAACCCGACGACGGGTCTGGTCGATGTGCCGGCGATGGCCAGCCTGGACTGGAGCGTGGTCGGCAGGGCCGTGGGACAAGTGGCCTCCACCAACATGATTCAGTACAACAGCCTTACCAGTGCGGCAGTCCTTGCCGAGGCCATCGGCGACACCGCCTCAGCCGTGCAGTACACCGCACAAGCCGCAGCGCTGAAGGCGGCGATCAACGCCAATCTCTGGAACCCCGACATCGGGGCTTACGACGCCGCCACGGACCGTCGTGGTTTTGTCGTGCAGGACGCGAACTCCTGGGCGGTGCTGTACGGAGTCGCCGACGCCGACCAGTCGGAACAGATCGTGGCGACCCTGTCGGATTCGCTCAGTACTGCATACGGACTGCGCGCCGCCGAAGAGGGCATCAGTGGGTATCCGCAGATAGTCTCTCCATTTATCGGCAGCTTCACGTTGCCCGCCAATTACCTTGCTGGACGGCCGGATCTGGCTATGCAGCAGATGCTGGCCACCTGGGGCTACATGGCCGATAGCAGCCCCGGCACCACCTGGGAGCGGATCAACCTTCCGGGCGGCGACCTGTCGGCCAGCCAACTGCGGTATCTGTTCGGCGACTCGGCGTCACACGCCTGGAGTACCGGCGCGACTTCGGCGCTGTCCGATTACGTTGTCGGCATCCAGCCCACCTCGGTTGCGTATCAGACCTGGCAGGTCAAGCCTTTCCCGGAGGGTCTCGCCTGGGCGCAGGGTCAGACGCCCAGCGCGCAGGGCGATATTCGATCGCGATGGCAGCTGGGGGACAACGTCTTCCGGATGACCGTCGAGGCTCCCGTCGGCACCTCGGGAACCGTCGCTGTCCCCACCCTGGGATCGGCCCGCGTCATTTTCTCCGATGGCGTCGAAGTGTGGGACGGCGCATCGGCCGTCAACGGTGCGATTGCATCGCTCACCGCGGACGGTTATGTCGCGTTCAGCGCGGTGACCGGGTCACACACCTGGGCCTGGTAGGCGCCCGGCGCTCAGTCCTGGATCTGAACGACGGTGCGCACCGCCAGATTCGGCAGGATCATGTCGGTGAGAATCCGCTGGTGTTCAGGATCGTCGCGATAGGCCACGAAACTCTGCCGGTCCTCGAAGTTGGCGACCACCGCGAAGTCATAGGCACCAGGGGTGAACCCCGTATCGGGCCCGCACCGGTAACTGACCACACCGTCGAAACCTGAGACGAGGGTGCGTAAGGCCATCGCGATACCGCCCGAGTCGAAACCGTCGTCGCGCCATTTGAACGTCACGACGTGGGTGAAGACCATCGACAGGTCAGCGACGACGACCCGGGGCCCCGAGCCACGGGATGTGCGGCATGTTCGCCGGCGGCGCCACGGTTCCAGGCCGGGCCTTGATCGACACGCTGCCGTTGGTCTGGCAGACGGTCTGGAAGTCCGAACTCTGGCAGTTCGGCCGGGCATCGGCTACCGGCATCGCGATGCCGGCCACGACCAGCGCACTCGCCATCACCAGTACGGAGGTCCTGCGATGTGCCATGTGCTGCTTTACCTTTCCGGTGGAAATCCGCGTGCTCATCACGGGCAGTCCGAGATCACGATGGGGCTGTCGGCGGCAATGGGGGTGCCGTTGGCGGCCGCTTTGGCGATTGCGTCGATACGGGCCGCCTCCACTGTGACGCCGGCGCCGCCGGCCACTACATCGGTGTCATCGTCAGCGACGGACGCGATGCAGAGATTTTCGTTGGTCACCTCGTCGGCGGTGCACTCCGAGCCGCCGGCGGCCTGGCATGCCGCGATCACGCTTGCGGCTGCTTGATCATTGGTGGGGGCACTTGCGAGGAAACCCACCAACTCGTCGTCGAAGACGCCGGTGCCGACGGCCTCGGAGATATCGGTGTCCTCGACAGCGCCGCCCGGGCCGCCTGCCCAGGCTGTCGTGATCGAAACCCCTGCGGTGATGACGCCCGCAGCCACGATCACCGAAACCAAACGTTTGTTGGCCATACCGGTCCTCTCCCGAGATGAACTTTGAGTGAACCTAGCATCTCTGCCCGCGGGGGGTCGCGGTCTACTGCGGCACCCTGATGCTCTTGGGCGCGCTGCAGGTCAGTGTTTTCATCGCGTCCAGAGCCTTGGGTGCGGTCGAGGTGGAGAACTACGCATCGGCGGTGTCGGCGGTCGGCAGGTCTCCCGACCGCAGAGTGTCGAGTGACTTCGGGATCACGCAGCCGGCGATCCGGGACTGTTCACCGTGCGTTCTTGCTATGTTTCCCAGGCGGTAACCGCGGCCTTCGGAGTGGTGTCGCCGGGTGAGGGGGTGACTGATGCAGGTCGGGCTGATCGTCGCCATCGGCTTTGCGCTCGCATTCGCCCTGACCAACGGCTTCCACGACGCGTCCAATGCGATCGCCAC
>NZ_JBPCSX010000094.1:0-7633 GCF_051006775.1 Mycobacterium sp. | reverse complement strand
CGCACGCTCAATTCGGTACTCTCTGGATCCGAACCCGGGCCGGTCTCCTCGGTAGGCCGGCTGATGTTCACCGAGTTCGAGAAGCGGTTACACGAGCTCGCGGTCGACATCATCGGCGCCGCCGCCACTCTTGCCCCTGCCGATCCGCATTCGGTGCAGCGCGGTCGTTGGGTAACCGGTTTCCTGGCGACGCGGGCTTCGACGATCGGTGCGGGCACCGCCGAAATCCAGCGCAACACCATCGCTGAGCAAGTCCTCGGATTGCCCCGTGACGACGTGACAGCCAAGTAACGACGCAGCCATGCCCCATGTTTGTGAAGTCAGATGAAACGATGATGAAACAGGAGTGATGACCATGACCTCGGCGAGCACATCGGAGGCGACATCCGATCGCTTTGCGGCCGCGACCGCTTTCGAGATTGATTCCGCCGATCTGGAGAAGGATCGTGCCGCACTGGGGGTATGGGCCGCCGCGCGCGGCCAGGAATTGATCTCAACCGCGACCCCGGAAGCGATTCGCAACTTTGCCCACGGTTATGGCGACGACAACCCTTTGTACTGCGATCCGCACTACGGGGCCGGTACCCGCTGGGGTTCTCAGGTGGCCCCGCAGATCATGGCTGCCGTACTCAACGCGCCGCTGCTGGGGGACAAGTTACCCAAGGAACTGAGGGGCGGTAGTTACCGCGGTATCCACGCCTTCGTTTCGGGCGGCACCTGGGAGTGGTATCGACCGGTCTACCCGGGTGACACGCTGTACAGCTTCACGGGTCTGGAGTCGGTGGAGGAGAAGCAGTCCGAGTTTGCCGGACGTTCGGTGATCCGTGTGCTGCGCGACGTGAAGATGAATCAGCACGCCGAGGTGGTTGGCGTCTACCGGACCCTGGTCATCTACACCGAGCGCAAGAAGGCCCGGGAGAAGGGCAAGTACAGCGCCATACCGGAGCCGGAGTACACCGACGATGACATCGCGAAGCTGGATGAGATCTACGCCGCCGAGCAGGTCCGTGGTGGCGATCCCAGATATTGGGAGGATGTCGCGGTTGGTGACTCGCTGGGCACCATGGCCAAGGGCCCGCTGACAACCACCGACATCATCGTCTTCCATGCGGGCGGCTACGGCTTTGTCCCGTATGGCCTCAAGACCGGCCGGTTGGCCTGGCAGAACCGTAATCGCATCCCCGCCTTCTACATCAAGAACCCCTTGGGTGTGCCCGATGTCGCCCAGCGCGTGCACTGGGACTCGGAGTGGGCAAAGGCGATCGGCAACCCGCGTGCCTACGACTACGGCGTACTTCGGGAATGCTGGATTCACCATCTGCTGACAGAGTGGGTTGGCGACGGTGGCTTCATCGTCCGGCAGCATGACGAGATCCGAAAATTCAACTACGAAGGTGACATTCAGTATCTGACCGGAAGTGTGATCGGCAAGCGTCAAGATGACGACATGATGCTGGTCGACGTCTCCGTCGAGGTGACCAACCAACGGGGTGAATCGACCGCGACGGCGGAGGCGACCATCTCGCTGCCCAGCCGTGAGCTCGGCGCGGCGTTGTTACCCGAGCCGCCCAGTGAGCTCAAGCGCGATGCATTGCGGATGTTCGCCCGCCATGGCGAGCTCGCCCGCCGCGGTTCATGACAGAGGCCGGTGCCGACGGAGTGCGCTGCGAGTTCGACGGCGCGGTCTTGCACCTCATCCTTGACCGACCGGAGATGGGGAACGCTCTTCGCGGCCAGGACTGTGTCGACGCGGTCGCGATACTGGACGCGGTTGATCGCAAGGGCGATGCACGCGCCGTCCTGATCCGTGGCGAAGGTAAGCACTTCTGCACAGGCGCGGATCTCGTGAGTGCAAATGACCCCGACGGCAAGCCTCGCGTGGGGCACCTGGCCCGCTCGTTGGCTGCCGGACCGCACCGGTTGATATCGGCGTTGTGGAACTGCCCGGTCCCCACCATCAGCATGGTGCATGGTCGAGCAATGGGCCTCGGGATGCACCTCGCCGTCGCTTGCGACTTCACCGTCGCAGCTGAGAGTGCCCAATTCACGGCGCCATTCCGCAGCCGCGGCTTCTCGGTCGACAGTGGCGGATCATTCCTCCTGCAGCGGCTCGTGGGGCTCCGCCGCGCACGACAACTGTTGCTGCGCGGTATAACGATCGACGGATCCACCGCCGCTGACTGGGGCCTGGTCGATACTGCCGTGCCGGCGCAATCCCTTCTGGCCGAGGCCAACTCGCTCGCCGCTGAGCTCGCCGCTGGACCCACCTTTTCCCTTGGGCACACCAAACGCCTGCTCAATAGATTCGGATCGGGCGGCATCGACGACGCATTGACGGCTGAGGCGGCATCGGTCGAGGTGACCGTCCGAAGTGGCGACTTCAAAGAGGGTCTGCGCGCGTTCGCCGAACGGCGCGAACCTAGATTCGATGGAAACTGAGCATGAGATACGGAGCATCATGAACCTCACCCTCACCGACGAACAGCAGGAATTGGCGCGCAGCTCCGCTGCATTCCTCCAAAAACGCTCACCGGAGTCAGAGGTGCGCCGACTGATGGACAGCGGGGGCGCAGCCGACCCAGTCGTGTGGGCCCAGATGGCCGATCAGTTGGGTCTACAGGGGCTGGTCATTCCTGAGGAATTCGGCGGCGGTGGATTCGGCCTGAGTGATTTCGCTCTGGTGGCCGAGCAGACCGGTGCTGCGCTGCTGGTCTCTCCGCTGCTCTCGACGGTGATGGCGGCAACCGCTCTGATGTGGTCCGACGACAACGAACTCAAGAGCCGCTATCTACCCGGGTTGGCCTCTGGCGAACTGGTCGGCACCCTCGCATTGGCAGAGGCGACAGGGCGGTGGGACGCCGATGCGGTAACCGCCGTCGCGACCGGCGGTGGCACCGACACGACCGTCACCGGAACAAAGATGTACGTTCTCGACGGTCAGTTCGCCGACATCTTCGTCGTCTCCGCACGGGACGGCGAGGGCGTGGGACTCTTCGTCGTCGACATGGATGCGCCGGGGGTCTCGGTCACTGCACTGGAGACTCTCGATCTGACCCGCGCCCAGGCCATGGTGAATTTCACCGACACGCCGGCTTGCCGCCTCAGCGGCACCGAGGTGTTCGACCGGACGCTGGCAACCGCCGGCATCCTGCTGGCTGCCGAACAGGTAGGCGGCTCGCAACGCTGCCTCGACATGGCCGTCGACTACGCCAAGATCCGGGTGCAGTTCGGCAGGCCGATCGGCAGCTTCCAGGCGATCAAGCACAAGTGCGCGGACATGCTCATGGCGGTTGAGTCAGCCCGTTCCGCTGCGTATCACGCCGCGGCTGTGCTAGACGACACAAACGAAAGCCCTCTGGTGGCAGCCGCGCTGGCACAGGCTTATTGTTCGGCCACCTACACCAAGGTTGCGGGCGAGAACATCCAGATCCACGGTGGTATCGGATTCACCTGGGAGCATCCGGCGCAGCTTTACTACAAGCGCGCCAAGAGCACGGAGTTGCTTTTCGGCGATCCCTCGTGGCAGCGCGAGCGCCTCGCCGCCTTGGTTGGAATCTGAGTCCGGCGAATCGGGAACACCATGACGACCTCCGGTCCCGACGAAGCACTGTTTACCGTCGCCGACAACATCGCCGAGATAACCCTGAACCGGCCCGAGCGCGGCAATGCGCTCACCTCCTCGATGATGCAGTGGTTCCGCCACATCTGGCGGCAAATCGCGGACGACCCGGAGATCCGGTGCGTGGTGATCACCGGAGCGGGCGATAGGCACTTCTGCACCGGCGCCGACCTGGGTCACGTGAGTGCGAACGGCTCGGTAGGTGCCGGACTGGGTCGCGCGAAGCAGGAGGTCTTCTTCACGTCCAGGCAGAACGACGTCTGGAAGCCGACGGTGTGCGCAGTGAACGGAGTCGCCGCCGGAGGCGGACTGCATTTCGTCGTCGACGCCGATATCGTCGTGGCCTCCACCGCCGCACAGTTTCTCGATACCCACGTCAACGTCGGCATGGTTGGCGGCATTGAGAATGTCGGACTGGCCAAACGCCTACCCCTGGGCACCGCGCTGCGGATGACGCTGCAGGGCCGCAACTTCAGGCTTACCGCGGAACGGGCCTACGCGCTTGGACTGGTAGACGAACTCGTTGCTCCCGAGGATCTGCTGAACACCGCCCGCCAGATCGCGGGGGATATCGCGCAGAATTCGCCGCACGCAGTGTCGCTGTCGCAGCAGGCCGTGTGGAGTGCCCTGGAGATGCCGTACTCCCAGGCGGTCGAATACAGCTACGGCCTCGTCAAGGATCAATGGCAACATCCCGATTTCGTGGAGGGTCCGCGAGCCTTCGCCGAACGGCGGGCACCGCGCTGGCAACCATGAGCACATCGCCGCCCGATCTGCTCGACCTTCTCATGCCCGCGCGATCCGACGCCGGGAATGCTCTTGTGGACGGCGAAATGGTCATCAGCCATCACCAGTTGTCCGCCGTGGTGCAGGCACGCGCAGTCGCCCTGGCCGCACATGGCGTCGGACCGGGTGACTGCGTGGTGGTCATAGCGCCGAACTGCTCGGCCACCATCGAGCTCTATCTTGCATGTCTGCTCATCGGAGCAGTCTGGTCCGGCGTCAACCCTGCCGCGCCGGCGGCCGAACGGGAACGGCAGTGCGGGATCGTCGGACCGGCGCTTGTGGTCACAGCCGATCCCGCGGCCGCACCGCATGGTCTGCGATGCATCGACCTCGCCGCGCTCACCGCCGAAGGACTCGACGCACATTGGGAACACCCACGTCCGCCATTGGACGCACCGTGTGCGATCGCGTTCACCAGTGGCACCACCGCCGCACCAAAGATTGTCCGGCACAATCGGTCGGCTGTGTCGCTGGCAGCTGCGGCGTACGCCCGCCGGCTGACCCCTTCCGACCGTGTCGGTATCGCCTTGCCGCTGAGTATTCACAACGTGATGGTGGTGGCCGGCGTGGCCACTCTGGTTGCCGGCGCAACCGCGGTCGTACTCGACAGGCTCAACGCATCAGGTGTCGCGGACGCCTGTCGCCAGCTTCGGCTAACCCTCGTCAATGCCGTGGTTCCGACGACCATTCATGATCTGGTGTGCGATGACGCGATTGCGGCAGGTTCGCTGTCCTCTCTGCGGTATGCAGGCACGGGTGCGGCGGGTCTGAGCGAGGATCTGCGGGCATCCTTCGAAGCCAAGTTCGGTGTTCGGCTGTGCTCCTCCTACGGGATGACTGAGGCACCCGGGCCGGTCTGCGCCGAGGACCCGGCCCAGCTGCATCGGTCCGGTTCGAGCGGTGTGGCACTTGAGCATGTATCGATCTGGGCGAGTGACGACAGTGGACGACGACTGCCCGACGGCGAAAGTGGGGAGTTATGTGTCGGTCCAGCTCCGACAGGCCGCTGGGCAGGACTGTTCAACCAAACCTTGCGCACCGGCGATATCGGTCGAGTCGAGGCTGACGGATCGGTTCACGTGGTCGGGCGCAGAGGGAACGTGATCGTGCGCGGCGGCGTCAATGTCAATGCCGGAGAGCTGGAGGCTCTGCTGATCGCAATACCGGATGTGCGCGACATCGCGGTTGTGGGGGAGCCCGACGGTCGCCTGGGTGAGCGGATCATCGCGTTCGTAGAGGTGAACGCGGAAACCAGCCCGGAACCCGAAGCGCTTCGCCGCCAGGCCCGTGCCCTGGTCGCTCATGGCAGAGTTCCCGACGAATTCGTCATCGTGGCGGCTCTGCCCCGCAATGCGATGGGCAAAATCGAGCGCCCGCGGCTGCTACGCCCGTCATCCTCCCCGCCGAAGTGACGTTTTCACTGCGCCGCCTTATCGGCGGGTCATCACATCATTAACGTCGACGACAAGGTCAGTTCGGGTGCGCTATGCGCCCGTCGGTGAGGAGCAGCGAGATGCGCGACCCGTCGGTCGGGGCTGACCTTCGCGCGGTGATCCGCAGTCAACTCACGCTGCCTGCGATCTGCGCGCCCATGTTCCTGGTGTCGGGTCCGGAACTTGTTGCTGCAGCCTGCAAAGCCGGCCTGGTAGGAGCACTGCCGCGGCAGAATGCGCGCACCGTCGAGGAATTCGAGGGATGGCTGCGTGACATCCGCGTGGAGTTGGATGCGTTCGCGGACGCGAACCCGGATGCCCCCATCGGTCCGCTCGCGGTCAACATGGCCACCCGATTCGATGATGCTGAGCTGAACCGGCACCTCGACCTCTGTTCCCGTTACGGCGCCACCATCGTGATCTCGGCGCAGGGAAATCCGGCCGAGTTGGCCAAGCGGGTTCATGATTGGGGCGGGGCGATCTTTCACGATGTCACTTCGCTGCGCTTCGCCGAAAAGGCGATCGAGGCCGGGGTCGACGGCTTGAACTGCATCGGGGCCGGCGGTGGCGGACATTCCGGCACGATGAGTCACCTGGTCATGATCCCCAAGATCCGCAGCATGTTCGACGGCGTCATCGTGCTTGCCGGGGCTGTGTCCAACGGCGCGGTGATTCGGGCGGCGGAGGTCCTGGGCGCTGATCTGTCCTACCTCGGCACCAGGTTCATCGCCACCCGGGAATCACGAGCCAGCGACGAGTACAAGGCGATGCTCGTGCGGGGCGGCGCCGATGATCTGATCTACACCGCCGACATAGCGGGCGTGGCCGCCAACTGGATGGTCGAATCCATCCGCGCGGTGGGTTTGGACCCCTCGAATCTCCCGAAGCCACCGGATGGCCGGATGGGTTACGGCCACCTGCCGGCTGAGGTGAAACCGTGGAAGAACCTCTTCTCGGCGGGGCAGGGTATGGCCCTGATCGATGACATTCCCTCGGTCGCCGAACTCGTCGGACGGCTTCGGGACGAATACGTAGACGCCTGTGCAACACCTGATATGGCAAACGCCGCCGCGAGAAGATGATCGGAGCATCACGATGACTGGAAGCACTGTGGAAACCTTGGCGAGCCGCCACCGCGAAGTGGCCGCACGACTGTTGCCCAAGGTCGAACTGGTGATCGGCGGTGAGCGTCGAGCGATCGGCGGCGGGGGCGTCTACGAACACGTCAACCCGTCGACCGGGCTGGTCCAGGCCGAGGTGCCGATGGCCAGCGGAAAGGATGTCGATGAGGCCGTCGCCGCTGCTCGCCGGGCGCTGCCCGGGTGGCGGAACACCAAACCCACCCAACGGCGCGACATCCTCGCCAAGTTCGCCGACTTGATCAGGGACTATGAGCACTGGGCGCCGATCTCCGTCATCGAGAACGGGATGCCGATGGTGTGGGCGTCGACATTCGCCGGGTACGCCTATGACTGGACGTCCTACTACGCGTCCTGGGCCGACAAGCTGACCGGCGAGGTCAGCATCGCCGACAGCGACGAGCTCGTCTACACCATGAGCGAACCGTACGGCGTGATCGCCAGCATCATCACCTGGAACGCGCCCCTTTTGTCACTGGTGATGAAGTTGCCGGCTGCGCTGGCCGCGGGTAATACGATCGTCCTCAAGCCAGCCGAGTTCACCCCCTTCACGCCGATGATTTTTGTGGAATTGGCGCGCGCCGCCGGCATTCCGGACGGTGTCATCAACGTCGTCCCGGGCGGCAACGAGGCGGGCGAGGCACTGGTGCGCCATC
>NZ_JBPCSX010000093.1:0-7084 GCF_051006775.1 Mycobacterium sp. | reverse complement strand
GTTCCGGCAGGCCTTAGTTACAGGTGACGGCGTTCGGCGAACAGTAGAACCTCTCCAAGTCGCCCTGATAGGTCAGCCGGAAGTCTGCGCCGCAGTCGATGACCACCGTGTCCGGGCCGAGTTGTTCGGCGATCTCCGCCGAGTTGCCATGCGGCAGCGCCAGGAACACCACGTCATGGCCGGCGAGAACGCCGATCTCGGTGGGCTCCAGGACCCGGTCGGCCAGCGGCAGCAGGTGCGGATGATGCTCGGCCAGGGCGGTTCCGGCGCTGGCCGCCGCGGTGAGCGCGCCGATGGTCAGACTGCCGTCGGCGTGGCCGGGATGGCCCAGCAGCAGACGCAGAATCTCTCCGCCGGCGTATCCGCTTGCGCCGGCCACCGCAACCGATGTCACCGACACAGTCTGCATGATTATGCAGTCAGATGCAACTTCATTAATCAAGCTCGTTGGAGGTGCTATCCGCCACCAACAGCCACGCCAGGGTGGCCAACCCGATCGCGAGGGCTTGCACCGACACTACGAAGGCGATGTATTCATGCCACACCGCCGCAACCCCGCAATGCCCACCATCTGTTTTGACGGTCATCGAGAAGGCCAGACCCTCAGCGGCGCAGAGCAGTAACACGGTCAACACCGGCGCGGCCCGATCGGCCGGACGGAGCACACTGGCACGGCGTCGCAGGAAGCCCATCTCGATACCGAGCGTGATCAGAAGGACCGGCAGCACCTGCACAATCTGACTGAAGAAGACGTCGGAGACTTCGTTGGCGCAGCCGGCATTGATATCGATGACCGGAAACCACAGCGCCGAAGCCACCTGAACGACGAGGGTGCCGACCACCAGTGGCAGCACCCAGCCATGACGTGACCAGCCGATCCCCGGTGCCATCTCGGTGTCCAGCGTCGACGCCAAGACCAGACCCATTGCCGTCACGAACAGCAGCGACACCAGCAGGTTCATCCCCAGCGGCACTTCGCTTCCAGTACCGGCCAGGCCGATAACGACCAGATGCAGGCTCAGGATCAGCACTGCACCGACCGTCCACCAACTGCGCACCAACCTGTGCCAGAACCGTCCCCGACTGAGCGCGGGTTGCGCCTGGACGGCGATTCGCCACTTCAGAAAAGCGGAACCGGCAAGCAGTGCCACGTCGATGGCGACCACGATCCAACGCCACCCGGCCAACTGCGCGCCGGTGATGTCGAGGAAGAACTCAACGACGTCGTCGCTGTAGGTGAAACCGATCACCATCGCGAAAACGGCCGCCAAGGCGGCCGATTGAGCCCGGCTACGGCCTAGCGACGACGTACTCATCCGAGCCCCTTCTGCTTACCTAGGACCGAAGGGTCGCACCGACTGCCGCGTGCGCATGAGATACCGCCGCATCGCGGGCCGCACTGGCCTCGTCCTCGGTCAGCGTCCGGTCCGGAGCGCGGAACCGCAGTGCCAGGGTCAGCGACTTGCGGTTCTCGCCCACCTGCGGGCCGGTGTAGACGTCGAAGAGTGCGATGTCCTCAAGGAGGTCGCCGGCACCGTCGCGGACCGCATCGATCACCGCCTGCGCGGGCACACCCTCATCGACGACCACGCTCAGATCCTGGAAGACCGCCGGGAACGGCGACACCTCCGGTGCGCGCAGGGTCTCGACGACCGGAACCGAATCCAGGTCGAGTTCCACCGCGCAGGTCCCCTTGGGCAACCCGGCCCGTTCGATGACGGCTGGATGCAACTGGCCGGCATGACCGACGCCCCGTCCGTCCACCACCACCTCAGCGCACCGGCCGGGGTGCCACGGCAGCAGGCGAGCCGGTCGCAGGGTCACCTCGACCCCGCACGCCCGGCCGATGACCCGCACCGCCTCGAAGGCGTCCGCGGCTTCCACCGGACGGCCCGCACCCCAGGGCCCACGCGGGGTGCGCAGCCCGGTCAGCACCGCACCGATGTGCACCGGCTGATGCGGCAGGGAATCGTCCAGGATGCCGATCTCCTCATCGGTGGGCCTGCGATCGGTGGGGATGCGTTCGACTGCGCGGGTCTGCGGAGTCGGCTGCACCACCTGAGCTATCGAGAACAGCGCCACATCACCGAAACCGCGGGACACGTTGCGGGACAATGCCTCCAGCAGCGCCGGCAGCAGTGTGGTGGCCAGTTGCGGACGGTCGGCCTCCAGCGGATTGAGCACCCTGGTGGTGTTGCGTCGCGGGTCATCAGCGTCCAGACCCCACTGGTCGAACACTCCGGCCGGCAGGAACGGGGTGGGCAGAACCTCCACGAAGCCGGCCAGTGCCATCGACTTGCCGACCGCGCGACGGCGTCTCTGACCCGCGCTCAGCCCGCGCCCGGCAGGTGCGGGCGGCAGCACCGACGGGATGACGTCCAGGCCCTCGAGTCGCAGCACCTCCTCCACCAGGTCGGCGGGCGCCTTGATATCCGGCCGCCAACTGGGCGGGGTGACGGTGATGAAGGCCGGATCGGAATCAGCCTCGACCCGCGCACCGATCTGGGTCAGCCGATTCACCGTCGCGCCGTCGGGGTAGATCACCCCGGCCATCCGGTCCGGAAGGTCGATCGGCATCCGGACCGGCGGCGGCGAGAAGTCGTCGCGGGGCGGCTCCCCTCGCCAGTCGGTGAGCCTGGGTTCGATTGTGCCACCGGCGATTCCGGCGAGCAGACTCGCGCAGCGGTCGATAGCGGCCACCGAAACCGCCGGGTCCACGGAGCGTTCGTATCGCCGTCCCGCCTCGCTGACCAGATGCAGCCGGCGGATGGTGCGCGACACGGCGGCGGGATCCCACACCGCGGCTTCGAGCAGAACGTCGGTGGTGTTGTCGTCGATCTCAGTAGTGCCCGCGCCCATCACACCGCCGATGGCCGCCACCGCGGCATCGTCGACGATCAGCACATCACCCGGATCGAGTTTGCGCTCGACATCGTCGAGGGTGACGACGGTCTCCCCCGGATGGGCGAACCGCACCGCGAAATCACCCTTGATCCTGCTCCGGTCGTGGGCGTGCATCGGGTGACCGAGTTCGAGCATGACGTAGTTGGTGACGTCGACGGCCGGTGAGATGGGCCGGATGCCGCACAGCAGGAGCCGGCGGCGAATCTCCCACGGCGTCTGCGCGTTCGGATCGATGCCGGTGACCGGACGCAGCGCGAACCGGCTCACTCCGGTGCCCGGCGCAATGGTGACCGGCAGCGCGGGACCTTCGACCGGCAGCGGCGTGATATCGGCGGGGTCGACGAAGTTCAGGTCGTAGGCACAGGCGATCTCACGTGCGATCCCGCGCACCGACATCCCGTAGCCGCGATCCGGGGTGACCGCGAGATCGAACACCACATCATCGAGCCCCAGCACCGTATGCGCATCGGCGCCGGGCTCGGCGGTGCCCGCCGGCAGCACCAGGATGCCGGAATGATCGGACCCCAACCCGAGTTCGGTGGCCGAGCAGATCATGCCGTCGGACACCCGGCCATAGACCTTGCGCGCGACTATGTGAAAGTCGCCGGGCAGCATCGCGCCGGGCAGTGCCACCACCACCAGGTCACCGACGGCGAAGTTACTTGCGCCGCACACGATATCGCGGTCCTGACCCTCGCCGACGTCGACGGTGCAGGCCCTGATCGGCTTCTTGGCCTCCACCGATCCGTATCCGGTCACCCGGCCGATGACGACCGGCCCGCTGACCGGGCCAAGGGTGATGATGTCCTCGACCTCATGGCCCACCCGGATCAGCGCTCGCTCCAGGTCGTGCGGTTCGACATCCCATCCCGGCGCCCCGGCCGCCACGACCTCGCGGAGCCAACTATAGGGAAGGCGCATCAGATGCCGACCCCGAACGGCAGCGAGAACCGCACATCACCCTCGACCATGTCGCGCATATCCGGAATGCCGTTGCGGAACTGCAGGGTCCGCTCCAGCCCGCAGCCGAAAGCGAAGCCGGAGTACACCTCCGGGTCGATTCCGGCGGCCCGCAAGACATTGGGGTTGACCATCCCGCAACCGCCCCATTCCACCCAGCCCGGGCCGCCCTTCTTGTTCGGGAACCAGATGTCCACCTCCGCCGAGGGTTCGGTGAACGGGAAGAAGTGCGGTCGCATCCGGGTGCGGGCGTCTGCGCCGAACTCGGAGCGGGCGAATGCGTCGAGAGTTCCGCGCAGGTGCGCCATGGTCAGCCCGCGGTCCACCGCCAGACCCTCGACCTGATGGAACACCGGGGTGTGGGTGGAGTCGAGCTCGTCGGTGCGGAACGTCCGGCCGATCGAGACGATGTAGACCGGCAGCTCGCGGGAAAGCAGGGTGCGCACCTGGACCGGTGAGGTGTGGGTGCGCAGAAGCTGCCGTGACCCGTCCGGCGCGACATGGAAGGTGTCGGACTCGCTGCGGGCGGGATGATCGGGGGGAAAGTTCAGCGCGTCGAAGTTGAACTGCTCGCTTTCCACCTCGGGTCCCTCGGCCAGTTCCCAGCCCATCGCGATGAAGGTGTCGGCGACGTGCTCGGCGAGGATTGTGATGGGGTGACGCGCCCCGATGGGCTGACGCGTCGAGGGCAGGGTGACGTCGATGGCCTCGGCGATCAGCACCGCCGCATCCCGCTCGGCGCGCAGAACCGCGAGCCGATCGTCGAAGGCGGCCTGGGCCTCGGTGCGCGCCACATTGACCCGCTTGCCGGCCTCAGCCCGGTCCTCCTTGGGCAAGGTGCCCATCGCCTGCCTGGCCAGGGCCAGCGGCGCGCGATCACCGAGATGTTCGGTCTTGGCCCTGGTCAGTCCGTCGAGGTCTGCGGCTGCGGAGAACGCGGCACAGGCCGCGGCGACGGCGCCGGTCAGCGCGGCCTGCGAGAGCAGATCGGCAGATGGCTCACCCACGCGGCGGAACTCTCCTTGCTGACAGGAATCGGCTGACGGGGATATTCGCGGCACGGGTGTGACGCAAGTGCTGATCTGGAGATCATAAGTGATGCCACAATGACGCCTCGTGGGCAATTGTCGGGAGGATGGCAGATGATCAGGGCCTTGATCGTGGCGGCAGTCTGGGCGGTGGGCTTCGCCCTCATCGGCTTCGGCCCGCAGACCGGACACCCGCATGTGTCCCTGGTACTGGGCATCATCGTCCTCGGCTTCGCCGCCCTGGGTACCTGGGATCTGGTTCAGACCCGGCACTCGATTCTGCGGGCCTACCCGATCCTCGGCCACGCCCGGTTCCTGGCCGAAAAGATCCGGCCCGAGATCTATCAGTATTTCATCGAGTCCAACACCGACGGTGCACCCTACAACCGTGAGACCCGCGATGCGGTGTACCGGCGGGCCAAGGGCATTAAGAGCGACGAACCGTTCGGCACCGAGCACAATCTCAACTCCGTCGGCACCGAGTTCCTCCGACACTCACTGCGCGCCAAGATGGCCACCGATCTGACCCCGACGGTGCGACTCGGCGGACCGGACTGCGCCCAGCCCTATGACATCGCCCTGCTCAACGTCTCAGCGATGAGCTTCGGCGCGCTGTCTGGCAATGCCATCGAGGCGCTGAACGGCGGGGCCGCCCGGGGTGGTTTCGCCCATGACACCGGCGAGGGGGCGATCAGCCCGTACCACCTCAAGCACGGTGGCGATCTGATCTGGGAGATCGGCTCCGGCTATTTCGGATGCCGCACGCCCGAGGGACATTTCGACGCGGCGAAGTTCACCGAGAAGGCGGCACTGCCGTCGGTCAAGGCGATCTCGATCAAACTGTCCCAGGGCGCCAAGCCAGGTTTGGGCGGTGTGCTGCCCGGTCCCAAGGTGACCCCGGAAATCGCCGCGACGCGGGGGGTGCCCGTCGGCCAGACGGTGGTGTCCCCGCCGGCGCACACCGCGTTCGGCACGCCGCGCGAACTGATGGATTTCGTGGCGACGCTGCGCAGCCTCTCCGGCGGAAAACCGGTGGGGTTCAAGCTGTGCATCGGTTCCCGCACCGAGTTCCTGTCGATCTGCAAGGCCATGCTGCAATCCGGTATCACTCCGGATTTCATCATCGTCGACGGCTCCGAAGGTGGCACCGGAGCCGCACCGCAGGAGTTCGAGGACCACGTCGGTATGCCGCTGACCGAGGGCTTGATGATGGTGCAGAACTGTCTGGTCGGGACCGGACTGCGACAGCACATCCGGATCGGCGCGTCCGGCAAGGTGGCCAGTGGCTTCGATATCGTCCGCCGCGTTATCCAGGGTGCGGACTTCACCCTGGCGGCCCGCGCCATGATGTTCGCGGTCGGGTGCATTCAGGCGATGAAATGCCACACCAACCGCTGCCCCACCGGGGTGGCCACCCAGGACAAGGGTCTGGCCCGTGCCCTGGACGTGCCGGACAAGATCGACCGGGTGGCCAACTTCCAGAAGGGGACGGTGGCCAGCGCCGCGCAGATGGTCGCATCGATGGGCCTGGACAGCTTCGCCGAGCTGACACCGTCGATGCTCAACCGGCGGATCGATTCCTACCGCACCGGCACCTATGCCGAGATATACGAGTGGCTGATGCCCGGTGAATTACTGGAGAGTCCGCCCGACACCTGGCTGTCGGACTGGATCGAGGCTAGCGCCGACGAGTTCGTCTGAGCGAGCCTCTCAGCGCCGAGCCGGCGCACCAGCCATCGTCGGGGCTGTCTCTTCCATGAACAGTTGGACCGGCCGCAGATGATGCTCGCGTAGCCAACCGCTGTCCCCGTTGACCAGGAAGAGCACGGTGCCGAGCAGGCTGGCGACCACCGCGAAAGCAGTCAGTGACTGGATCCACTTGAGCCGACGGTCCGGACCCGATGGATACGCTGCCGCCACGACGATGGTGAAGACCCCCAACGTGGTAACGAGTACGAAGAGCGGAAACGGAAGAATCGGATGCGGCTGACTTAACCGGCTGTTGCGCGCTTCGGTCATGGCGGCAAGCGAATCGAGGAGGATTTTCGAATCGCTGCCGTCGAGCCTGCCGGCCTTGTCCAGTTCCACGATGCCCCGGACCGCGCTGAGCAGTTGCGCATTGGGTCCGTCGGCGGTCGAATCGATTCGTCCGGACATGAGTTCGCCGTCGGCAACAATCGCCGCATAGTTGC
>NZ_JBPCSX010000092.1:0-5997 GCF_051006775.1 Mycobacterium sp. | reverse complement strand
TGGTGACCTGGCTGGTCGGATTGGCCGCGGCGACCGGGCTGGGCGCCTTTCTGTGGTGGCGCACCACCGTTGAACCTCAGCCCGGATTCCCGCTGCAGTACGCCCCGCCACCGGGACTCGGGCCGGTGCAGTGCGAGTACATCCGCACCGAGAAGGTGCCCGAGGAGGGCATTACCGCGACGTTGTTCTATCTCGCCGATCGCGGCCTGCTATCGCTGAACCAGGAATCCAAGAACAAGTGGGTCGTGCACACCGTCGGTGAGACCGGCCGCTGGACTGAGATGGACCCGGTCAGCGTCGCGGTCGGCTCGGCGCTTGGGCTGACCCTCTACGGGGGAAGCTTCAACGCCAACGGTGGTGTCACTGCGGGCCGCCGGTTGACCGCCGCCAAATCCGAGATGGAGTCTGCCGTCAAGCAGTGGGCCGTCGGCAGCGGCCTGGTGGTCACGCGTCGGGTGGAGATGCTGTTGCGGCTCGCCAACGTAGTGGCGCTGGCGTTGGCCGTCTGCGGCTTCGCACGCTGGTTCTTCCCGATCACACTATGGGGTCTGCCGTTCGCGCTGTTCTTCCTGCTATCGCTGCCCGCCTGGAGCCCCGGCGTCGGCATGCGCCGCTCGGCGGCCGGGCGGCAAGTGTGGTCGCAGGTCGGGGGTTTCCACCGGATGCTGGCCACCGATTCCGCGGAGTCCCGATTCGACTTCTCCGCCCGCAAAGACCTCTACACCGCCTACATCCCGTTCGCGGTGGCCGGCGGCGCCGCCGCCCTGTGGGCGGCCAAGTACCAGGCCGCCACCGGCCAGCTGCCGCCGCAGCCGGGCTGGTACCACTCGTCGTCGGGAACCGGCTGGTCCTCGTCGACCTCGGGGGGTGCTAACTTCGACAGCTTCGAGTCGGCACTGTCGTCATCCATCGGTGCCTACACCGCCTCGCAGGCAGCGTCGTCGAGCAGTAGCGGCGGCGGTGGCGGTGGTGGCGGCGGCGGTGGCGGTGGCGGTGGCGGCGGAGGAGGAGGCGGTTCATGGTGACCCCGGTATTGGTGATCGCGCTCATCGTCGCGGTGGCGGTGCTGATCGTTTTTGTGTTGGGCTACAACAAACTCCGCACCGCTGATGTGCGAGTCGATGAGGCGCTCGGCGGTATCGACGTCCAGCTGATGCGCCGGGCATCGCTGATCCCGGGCCTTGTCAGCGTTGTGCAGAGCTTCGCCGGTCACGAGAAGGCGGTGCTGGAGCACGTCGCTGATGCCCAGGCCGCGCTGACCGCGGCGACGTCGGGAAAGTCGGTGGCGCAACGCAGTTCAGCGGAAAATCAGTTCGACGCCGCCGTCGGACAGGTGCTGGCACTGGGCCAGAACTATCCGCAGCTGAACTCCTCCAACAATTTCCTGGACCTGCAGCGCAACCTCACCGATACCGAGGACAAGCTCGCTTTCGCGCGGCAGTACTACAACGATGCGGCGGCCACCGTCAACCGGCTGGGCTCGACCATTCCGTGGATGTTCTTTGCCACGATGGCCGGTGTGTCGCAGCGCGAGTTCTATCAGGTCCCGCGATGAGCGCTTGCGCGAAGAGCAAAAGAGCACCGATGAGCGCTTGCGCGAAGACAAGATTCGCGCAGTAGCTGCATGCGAATAGTTTTCGCCGGAACGCCGGCGCCTGCGCTGCCGTCACTGCAGCGGCTGATCGACTCGCCGCGTCACGAGGTGATAGCCGTTCTGACCCGGCCCGACGCCGCGGCGGGCCGCCGCGGTAAACCCGCACCCTCACCGGTGGCTCAACTGGCGCTAGACGCCGGGATCCCGGTGCTGCGCCCCGCGCGCCCCAACGCCAGCGAGTTCGCCGCCGAACTGCGTGCGCTGGCGCCGCAGTGCTGCGCAGTGGTCGCATACGGCGCACTGCTCGGTGGAGAGCTGTTGGCAATACCCGAACACGGCTGGGTGAATCTGCATTTCTCGCTGCTGCCGGCATGGCGTGGGGCCGCACCGGTACAGGCGGCGATCGCAGCCGGTGATGCCGTGACCGGGGCAACGACCTTTCAAATCGAGCCCGCACTGGACTCCGGGCCGGTCTACGGCGTGCTGACAGAGGAGATCCGGCCGCGCGACACCGCAGGCGATCTGCTGGACCGCCTGGCCGACGCCGGCGCGGGCCTTCTGGAGGCCACCATGGACGGAATCGCCGACGGCACCCTGACCGCCATGCCGCAGCCGGTCCACGGGATCAGCCTGGCACCGAAGATCTCCGTCGAGGGCGCCCGGGTGCGCTGGGAATTGCCGGCCCAGGTCATTGAGCGCCGCATCCGGGCGGTCACACCCGGGCCGGGGGCGTGGACGATGGTCGGCGATCTACGGGTGAAGCTGGGACCGGTGACCGTCGACGAATCCGGCGAGTCGCTGCCTCCCGGTGTGTTGCGCGCCGAGCGTTCGGCGGTTCGGGTCGGAACCGGCTCCTCGCCGATTGTTCTCGGGCAGGTGCAGCCGCCGGGCAAAAAACCGATGGTGGCGGCGGACTGGGCCCGCGGCGCCCGGCTGGATCACGAGGTCCGGGCATCATGACCGGGGACAGGGGCGGTCCACGCCGTAAGCCCGTACGCACCCAGGGCCGTGGCCGCCGGGCACCGCTCGATCCGGCCCGACGCGCTGCCTTCGATGTGTTGCGCGCGGTGTCCGAGCAGGACGCCTACGCCAACCTCGCACTGCCGGCCCTGCTGACCGAACGCGGCATCAGCGGCCGCGACGCGGCGTTCGCCACCGAACTCACCTACGGAACCTGCCGCACCCGTGGGTTGATGGATGCCGTGATCTCTGCAGCGGCAGCCCGACCGGTCGATCAGGTCGACCCGGTGCTGCTCGACCTGCTGCGGCTGGGCGCTTATCAGTTACTGCGCACCAACGTCGCCGATCACGCCGCGGTATCCACGACTGTCGAGCAGGCTGGCGTCGAATTCGACACGGCCCGAGCAGGATTCGTCAATGGCGTGCTGCGCAAGATCGCCGGCCGCGACGAACAGTCCTGGACGGCTGAGCTGGCTCCGTCCGCCGCAACCGACCCGGTCGGTCATGCCGCGTTCATCCACGCCCACCCGCGGTGGATCGCCCAGGCCTTTGCCGACGCACTCGGCGCCGGTGCCGGCGAACTGGACGCCGCACTGGCCGCCGATGACGCCCGGCCCGGTGTGCATCTGGCGGCTCGGCCCGGCGTGCTGGCCGCTGCGGATCTTGCCGACGCGGTGGGCGGGACGGTCGGACGCTACTCGCCGTATGCGGTGTACCTCGACAGTGGCGATCCGGGACGGCTGGATGCGATCCGCGACAACAAGGCACTCGTGCAGGACGAGGGCAGCCAGTTGGTGGCCCGGGCGCTGACCCTGGCACCGCTGGAGGGCGAGGATGGCGGGCGATGGCTTGATCTGTGCGCGGGCCCCGGCGGCAAGACGGCCATGCTGGGTGCGATCGCCGCTCAGCAGGGTGCCACCGTCACCGCAATCGAACCCAACGAGCGCCGCGCGGAGATGGTCGAGCACAACACCCGCGGCCTTCCCGTTGAGGTGCTGCGGGCAGACGGCCGCGAACCGCCGCTGACAGCGGGAAGTTTCGACCGGGTGCTCGTCGACGCCCCGTGCACCGGTCTCGGTGCGCTGCGTCGGCGACCGGAGGCCCGCTGGCGCCGGACGCCCGCTGACGTCCCGGTGCTGACCAAACTGCAGCGCGAACTGCTCGCCTCGGCGATCGCGCTGACCCGCCCGGGCGGCGTGATCATCTACGCCACCTGTTCCCCGCATATCGCCGAGACCATCGGCGTGGTCTCCGACGCGCTGCGCCGCCAGCCGGTGACCGCGCTCGACACCCGGCCGCTGCTGAGCCCCGCCGAGAACCTCGGTGCCGGGCCCCACGCCCAGCTGTGGCCACACCGGCACGGCACCGACGCGATGTTCGCGGCCGCGCTGCGCAAGAACGGCTGAGGCGCACGCCCTAAAGTGACTGCCATGCCGACACCGCAGCGCCCGATGATCGCGCCGTCGATCCTGTCCGCAGACTTCGCCCGGCTGGCGAACGAGGCCGCCGCCGTGGAGGGCGCCGACTGGCTGCATGTCGACGTGATGGATGCGCATTTCGTGCCCAACCTGACCCTGGGCCTGCCGGTGGTGGAGAGTCTGCTCAAAGCCACCGACATCCCGATGGACTGTCATCTGATGATCGATAGACCGGAGCGCTGGGCACCGCCCTACGCGGAGGCCGGCGCCCACAATGTGACATTCCACGCCGAGGCCACCGGCAATCCGGTGGCGGTGGCCCGCGATATCCGCGCTGCCGGCGCCAAGGCCGGCCTCGCGGTCAAACCCGGCACCCCGCTGGAGCCCTATCTGGAGATCCTGCGTGATTTCGACACCCTGCTGGTGATGTCGGTCGAACCCGGCTTCGGCGGGCAGAGTTTCATCCCGGAGGTACTCGAGAAGGTCGCCCGAGTGCGCCGCCTGGTCGACTCCGGTGAGCTGAAGATCCTGATCGAGATCGACGGCGGGATCAACGCCGACACCATCGAGGCCGCAGCCGAAGCCGGTGTGGACTGTTTCGTCGCCGGTTCCGCGGTCTACGGTGCGCGTGATCCGGGCCTGGCCGTGGAGGCGCTGCGGCGACAGGCCGGCGCCGCCTCACCCCATCTGCGGCTGTGACGACACCGGCGCAGATCGCCGCGGCCATGCGCCAGGCCATCGGGGCTGCCCAGGCGGCGAAGGGCCGCACCTATCCCAATCCTCCTGTGGGAGCGGTGATCCTGGATCGCGACGGGATACCCGCCGGAGTTGGCGCCACCATGCCGGTGGGGGGAGCGCATGCCGAAGTGCTCGCCCTTCGCGCAGCGGGCGAGCGCGCCGCCGGCGGCACCGCTGTGGTCACCTTGGAGCCGTGTGATCACCACGGTCGCACACCGCCGTGCACCGAGGCGCTCATCGAGGCGGGTATCGCCGCCGTCGTCTACGCCGTGGCGGACCCCGACCCGGCCGCGGCAGGCGGAGCCGATCGGCTGCGCGCGGCCGGGATGACCGTCACCGAAGGACCCTGCGCCGACGAGGTCGCCGCCGGACCGCTGCGCGAATGGCTACACAAACAACGCACCGGATCTCCGCACATCACCTGGAAATTCGCCACGAGTATCGACGGGCGAAGTGCGGCCGCCGACGGTTCGTCGCAGTGGATCACCAGCGAGGCCGCCCGGGCGGATCTGCATCGCCGCCGCGCGGCCGCCGACGCGATCGTGGTCGGCACCGGAACGGTCTTCGCCGATAACCCGAGCCTGACCGCCCGCAATCCCGATGGCACGCCCGCATCCCAGCAGCCGCTGCGGGTGGTGGTGGGGGAGCGGGAGATATCACCGGCATCCCTTGTGCTCAGCGATGATTCGGCCACGTTGCTGCTGCGGACTCGTGATCCGAATGAGGTGATCCGGGCATTGGCCGATCGCACCGACGTCCTGCTGGAGGGCGGCCCGACGCTTGCCGGGGCATTCCTGCGCGCCGGTGTGGTGCACCGGATCCTGGCCTACGTCGCGCCGATCCTGCTTGGCGGACCGGTCACCGCCGTCGACGACGTCGGGGTGGTCAGCATCGCCGGCGCGCTGCGCTGGCACTACGACGGCGTCGAGCAGATCGGACCCGATCTGCTGCTGAGTCTGGTGCCGCCCCGGGGCGACTCCTAGGGTGTCTGTCGCGGGAATGGCCGTGATCGTCCTGGCCGGGTTCGCCGCGGGTGCGATCAATTCAGTGGTGGGTTCCGGCACGCTGATCACCTTCCCGACCCTGGTTGCACTGGGGCTTCCTCCCGTGACGGCGACGATGTCCAATGCGGTCGGCATGGTGCCCGGCGGGGTGACGGGAACCTGGGGTTACCGGGCCGAACTCGCCGGGCAGTGGCACCGATTGCGCTGGCAGATCCCCGCCCTGGTCGCCGGGGCGGCGATCGGGGCGTTCCTTCTTCTGCACCTGCCGGAGAAGGTTTTCATC
>NZ_JBPCSX010000091.1:0-2740 GCF_051006775.1 Mycobacterium sp. | reverse complement strand
GGCCTACGGCGGGCTGCTGGCCGCTCAGGCGTTGGCCGCCGCCTGCCGCACCGTCGACACCGACCGGTCACCCACCGCCGCGCATATGCAGTTCCTGCGCGGCGGGGACGCCGGTATCCCGGCGCGCTGCGACGTCGAACGGGTCCATGACGGACGCACCACCTCCTCACGCCGGGTGCTGGCGCGTCAGGACGACCGGCTGTTGGCCAGCGCCACAGTGCTGTTCGCGGTGCCGGCCCCCGGGCCCGAGCACGCCGACCGGCCGTCGCCGACGGAGGACCCCGAGTCCTTGGAGCGCACCGGGCCGATCGGGCCTGCGCCGGCCCTGCCGCTCGACGCAATCGACATCCGGATCCGCGACCATCGGTCCGGCGACGAGTTCGTGCGCAACCTGTGGTGGCGGGTCACCTCCGAGTTGCCCGACGATCCGGCGCTGCACGCATGCATTGCACTGTTCGTCACCGACATCTATGGCGTCGATCCGGTACTCGCGGTGCACGGCCATTCGATGACCGACCGCAGTCATCACGCCGCAACCACCGACTCGTCGGTCTGGTTTCACGACCGCATCCATGCCGACCGGTGGAACCTGCTGCAGTCCCGCTCACCGGCGGCCGGCCGCGGCCGCGGGGTGATGACGGCCGGGCTGTTCGGCGCCGACGGTGCGCGGGTGGCGACCATCGTGCACGAGGGCCAGGCAGTCACCCGGCAGAGCTAGAAGGGCGGCGGATCCTGCGCCCAGCGCTGTTGGTTGAGCCCGCGTTCCCAGGCGATCCGCGCCTCGCGTTCGGCGGCGCGGCTGCGGCGGCGGGTCGGCATCATCAGGGTGCGACCGGGACGCGAATCAGTCTGTTGCGCAACGGTAGTCAGATTTTCGGTGGGCGTCGCGAACTGGGGGAAGAACGCTGCTCCGCCCGGGGTGGTGGTGTAGGTCCGCCCGCTCGGGGAGGTCCAGGTGATCGTGCCGTCCGGATACTGCACGTCGGTCCATCCCGGCCAGAAGGTCTTCAAAAGATGATGCAGCCGGCACAGCAGTTTGTTGTTGGACGGGTGGGTGGGCCCGCCGAGACCCCACGGCACGGTGTGGTCCACATCGCAGACCTCGGCGGGCTTGTCACAGCCGGGGAAGCGGCAGGTCAGGTCGCGGCAGCGGACGAAGTCCGCCAGGGCCGCCGAGGGGCGGTAGTTCGGCTCGGCGGTGAACTGCCAGGGGGCCTTCAGTTGCCGGACCCGGGCCCGCCCGGCCAGGTCGCGCACCGCCTCGGCGGGCAGCGATCCGTACCCGGGCAGGAAGCCGGGTGTGTCACCGCCGGCCAGGGTGGCGGCCTCGGCCAGTACGTGAATGACCACCGCACCGGAAGGTGCCACCGACGCGCCCGGGCAGTCCCGGGCACCGCAATCGCACCCCAGTTTCCTCGGCCCGGCGCCGAGTGCACACAGCGCGTCGGCGCGGCGTTGGTCCTTGGTGCGGGTGTCGGCGCTGCAGACGGTAGCGGCGATCTCGTTGAGTGTGCGGTCGAGGATGGCGGCGTCCGCGGCGCGTAGCGCACCCCAGAACTCCACCATCCCGTTGCGGGTCTCACCGAAGGTGATGTGCCGCTCGGCCTCGGCGGACCTCGCCACCCGCTGGGCGGCCGGGTCGAAGTGGCAGACCCAGCGGTCCACCAGCTGGGCCACCTTCTTCCGGGAGAGGGCGTTCCATCCTCCGGCGAGGGCCGCCAGTTTCGCGTCGATCTGCGCCAGTAACGCTGGATCGGTGATCAGCCCGGTCCGGAACACGATGGCCGCCACCACACGAAAGTCGATGTCACCGGCGGCGAACACCGCCGCAACCCGGGGCAGCCGTTCGAGCAGTTCGACCCCGTAGTTCATCTGCGACGAGGCCCGGTTGCGGCTGATGCCCAGCTCGGCGCCGACCTCGGCTGCCACCGCCTCCCAGTTGTCGACGCACCAGTTCAGCCGCTCCATCTCATCGGCGCCGGCCATCCGCATCTGACACAACCGACCGGCGGCGAGCAGCCGCTGGGCCACGGCCCTGCGCTCGGCGCGCTGACCCTCCCGCATCGAGGTCAGCAGCCCCCGGTCATCAAGATCATCGAACATACATTCGATACTAGGTATGCACTCTGACAAGAATCAGTGCTCGGCGATCTCCAGCTCGAGCAGTTCCGCCAGCCGCTCCCGGGCGGCTTCCTTGCGGGTGGGCAGATGCCCGGACGGGAACAGCGTGTCCACCGGTTCGTACTCCCGCAGCGTGCGCCGCGCCACCGTCAGCTTGTGCACCTCGGTGGGGCCGTCGGCGATCGCCAGTGACTGCGAGGCCACCAGCATCTTGACGAACGGCATCTCATCAGACACACCCAGGGAGCCGTGCAACTGCATGGCCCGCATCACCACATCGTGCAGCACCCCGGGCATCGCGACCTTGACCGCGGCGATATCGCGGCGCACCTTCTGATAGTCGTGGTACTTGTCGATCTTCCACGCGGTCCGCAGCACCAGCAGTCGGAACTGCTCGATCTGAATCCAGCTGTCGGCGATCTTCTCCTGTGTCATCTGGAAATCGCCCAGCGGGCCCTTGCGGGTCTGCCGGGACACCGCCCGCTCGCACATCATGTCGAAAGCCTTGCGCGCCATGGCGATCGTCCGCATCGCATGGTGCACCCGTCCGCCGCCGAGCCGGGTCTGCGCAATCGCGAACGCCTGACCCTCGCCACCGAGCACATGATCGGCCGGCACC
>NZ_JBPCSX010000090.1:0-39653 GCF_051006775.1 Mycobacterium sp. | reverse complement strand
CGCTCCCGATGTGCCGATCGGGGTGAACATCGGCAAGTCGAAGATCACCCCGCCCGAGCACGCAGCCGAGGACTACGCCTCCAGCGCCCGGTTGCTCGGGCCGCTGGCCGCCTACCTTGTGGTCAACGTCAGCTCCCCGAACACCCCCGGACTACGCGACCTTCAGGCTACTGAGTCGCTGCGTCCTATCCTGACCGCAGTGCTCGCCGAGACCAGCACACCGGTGCTGGTCAAGATCGCCCCCGACCTGTCCGACTCCGATGTCGACGCCGTCGCGGACCTCGCAGTCGAGCTGGGGCTGGCCGGCATCGTGGCCACCAACACCACCATCTCGCGGGCCGGTCTGCGCACCCCTGATGTCGACGAACTGGGTCCGGGCGGGGTCTCCGGACCACCGGTGGCGCAGCGCTCGCTGGAGGTGCTGCGGAGGTTGTACGGGCGGGTCGGCGTTGGGTTGGTGCTGATCGGCGTGGGCGGGATAGAGACCGCCGACGACGCCTGGGAGCGCATCACCGCGGGAGCCGCCCTGCTGCAGGGCTACACCGGCTTCGTCTACGGCGGAGGCCTGTGGGCCAAGCACATTCACGACGGTATCGCCGCGCGCCTGCACGCCGGCGGGTTCGCGTCGCTGAGCGACGCGGTCGGCTCAGCAGCGCACTGAAGCGGACTACCGCTGTTCGTAGGTGCCGTGGATGACGGCGCGGGCGATGGCGTGCATGAAGATGTTGAAGCCCAGGAACGCCGGGCTGGCGTCCTCGCTGAGATCCAGTTTCTCGACATCGAGGGCGTGCACGGCGACGAAGTACCGGTGCACACCGTGCCCGGCCGGCGGCGCGGCGCCGACGAAACGGCGGATCCCGGCGTCATTGCACAGCGTGAGCGCGTCACCGGGCAGGAGCGAGCCGTCACCGACGCCGGTGGGCAGTTCGGCCACCGTGGCCGGCAGGTTGGCCACCGCCCAGTGCCAGAAACCCGACGCCGTGGGCGCGTCCGGGTCGTACACGGTGACCGCGAAGCTGCGGGTCTCCTCCGGGAAGCCCGACCAACTCAACTGTGGTGACAGGTCTTGGCCCCCCGCACCCATGATCCCGCTGACCTGAGCCTTCTTCAGCGGCTTACCGTCGGTGATATCGGTGCTGGTGAGCGCGAAGCCGGGCAACGTGGGCAGGAAGTCATACGGGTTGTACGGAAATGCCATGGTGAATTCTCCTCGGAGTGCGCAGCGGTGGACGGGGTCAGCAATTCTTCAGGAAGTACTCGAGCACACGGGCGCCGAACTGCAGCGCATCCACCGGCACCCGTTCGTCGACGCCGTGGAACAGCGCGGCGAAGTCCAATTCCGGCGGCAGCCGCAACGGGGCGAACCCGAAACACCGGATACCAAGTTTGGCAAAGGCTTTCGCGTCCGTGCCGCCGGAAAGCATGTACGGCACGATACGAGCGTCGGGATCCTGCGCCAACAGTGCGGCGTTCATCGCATCGACGAGATCGCCGTCGAAGCTGGTCTCGTACGAAGGCAGTTCGGAAATCCATTCGCGGGTCACATCGGGGCCGAGGAGCTCGTCGATCTCGCGCTCGAAGGCCCCCTGGCGGCCGGGCAGCACCCGGCAGTCCACGACCGCTTCGGCGACGGCCGGGATGACATTGGCTTTGTAGCCGGCCTTGAGCATGGTGGGGTTCGCGGTATCACGCAGGGTCGCCCCGACAACCCGGGCGATGGGCCCGAGTTTGGCGATCGCACCGTCGAGGTCAGGCGACTCGGGATCGAAGGTGTAGCCCGTCTCCGTGCCGACCGCCGAAAGGAACTGCGCCACAGCATCCGTCACGATCAATGGGAACTGGTGGCGTCCCAGTCGCGCCACCGCCTCGGCGATGAGTGTGACCGCATTGTCATCGTGGACGAACGAGCCATGTCCGGCCCTGCCGCGTGCGGTCAGACGCATCCACAGCAGACCCTTCTCCGCGGTTTCGATCAGATACAGCCGGCGCTCACCGCCGTCTCGGCGCGGCACGGTGATGGAGAAGCCGCCGACCTCACCTATCGCCTCGCTGACGCCGTCGAACAGATCCGGCCGGTGCTCAACGAGCCAGTGCGCGCCGTACTCGCCACCGGCCTCCTCGTCGGCGACGAAGGCGAACACCAGATCGCGCGGGGGCACGATTCCGGCGCGTTTGAAGTGCCGTGCGACGGCGAGCATCATCCCGCACATATCCTTCATGTCGACCGCGCCGCGGCCCCATACGTAGCCGTCGGACACCGCGCCGGAGAACGGGTGCACGCTCCAGTCGGAGGCCTCGGCGGGCACCACGTCGAGGTGGCCGTGGATGAGCAGGGCCCCGCGCGCGGGATCTCCGGGATTGGCCGGCCGGCCGGGCAGTCGAACGAACACGTTGCCGCGGCCCGGGGCGCCGGACTCCAGGTACTCCGGTTCGTACCCGACCTCCCGGAGCTGGTCGGCTACCCAGTGGGCGCATTCGGCCTCGCCCCTGGTGGTGGCCAGCTCGCCGGTGTTCGAGGTGTCGAAACGGATCAGGGCGCTGACGAGTTCGACTACCTCGTCGTCGGGAGCTGTCACGGTTCCTTTCCTACCATTGGCGTCCTGCCATCGCCGCGGGCCAGAGGCGGATTGACGGGTCACTACCACATCCTTACCAAAAACCACATTTACAACACGCGCCACATGGGGTTCTATTTAGCGGTGATGAATCGGCTGCCTGTGGCCCCCACCATGGCGGGCGCGGCCCTCAGCCTGCTCTGCCTGACGTTGAGCGGATGCGCCGGCACCACCGCCGGGACCGCGATGCCGGCCGCGCCGCTTCCGGCGGCCACCGCCGAGACGCTATCGGACCTGCTGCTCTCGGCACCGGAGGTGGGCAGCGCGCTGGGCGCGGGCCCCCTGGTGACGACCCGCGAGGTCAGCTCGCCGTGGAATGACAGCGCACACTTCGACACCACCGACTGCCTGGCCGTCTCCGGTGCGGCACAAAAGGGCGTCTACGAGGGCACCGGCTGGACCGGTATGCGCGGTCAGGTGCTGCGTGAGCCGCCGGGCACCCCGGCCTGGTCGCACTATGCGGTGCAGGCCGTCGTGCTGTTCCCCACCGCCGCGGCCGCGGCCGATTTCTTCACCCGGTCCCAGAACAGCTGGGGAGGCTGTTCGGATCGGGAGCTGACTTACGCCCAGCAACCGGCCCCCGAGCAGGTGTGGTCGGTCGGGCCGGTGCGCACCGAGCGCGACGTACTGACGGTGTCGCGAACACAGCGCGGCCCCCAGCAGTGGTCCTGTCAGCGGGCCCTGAGTGTGCGCGGCGGCGTCGCGGTGGATGTCGAGGCCTGCAGCCTGGACGGGCCGACGACCGCGGCGGCCTCGATTGCCGGGCTTATCGACGAACGGCTGCCCTCGGCTTAGTGGCCGGCCCGCCGCCGGTTTGGGCCGACCCGCGACGATCCGATAGCCTTAGGCGCCCCTTGGTGGGCACATGTCCGAGTGGCGGAATGGCAGACGCGCTAGCTTGAGGTGCTAGTGCCCTATTAACGGGCGTGGGGGTTCAAGTCCCCCCTCGGACACTCATTTCTGTCAGGTGGGCCGCGTGCGGCCCCTGGTGCGCAGCAGGCTTGCGACCGTGGTGATCAGCAGCACGCCGCCGATCACGCTGATCGACATCCCCGTCGAGATCTCCGGGACGTCCAGGTACGCGCCGTTGTTGATGAACGGAAGCGTGTTCTTGTGCAGCGCGTGCAGGATCAGCTTGACGCCGATGAATCCCAGGATGATCGCCAGTCCGGCGGACAGATACACCAGCCGGTCCAGCAGCCCCCCGATCAGGAAGTAGAGCTGCCGAAGACCCATCAGTGCGAAGGCGTTGGCAGCGAACACGATGTACGGCTCCTCGGTGAGGCCGTAGATCGCCGGGATGGAATCGAGTGCGAACAACAGGTCGGTCAAGCCGATGGCGACCAGCGCCAGCAGCATCGGAGTGACGGCCCGCTTTCCATCCAGCCGGGTGGTGAACCTGTCACCGTCATAGCTGTCGCTGGTCGGCACGAAGCGGCGCACCAACGCGACCAGTCGGTTCTCCCGTTTCTCCTCCACCTCGCGTTCGTGGCCGCTCTCCCGGGCCAGTTTGATCGCGGTGAAGATCAAGAAGAGTCCGAAGATGTAGAAGATCCAACTGAAGGTGCCGATCGCGGCGGCGCCGACGGCGATGAACGCCGCCCGCATGATCAACGCCAGCACGATGCCGATCAGCAACAGCTTCTGCTGGTACTGCCGCGGGACCGCGAAGGAACCCATGATCACGGTGAACACGAACAGGTTGTCCACCGACAGCGCCTTCTCGGTGACGTAGCCGGCGAAGTACTCCCCGCCGTACTCCCCGCCCCAGCGCCACCAGATGAAGAGCCCGAACACCACCGCCAAAAAGATGTAGAACGCCGACCACGTGGCCGACTCCCGGAAAGTCGGTTCGTGTGGAACTCGGACGTGAGCGAAGAAATCGAAGACGAACAGACCGAGGATGACTACGCAGGTTATGACCCAGACCGAGGTGGTTACGCCCATACCCGACATTATCCCGACCCCGGAGGTGGCCGTCGGCCCCGCGGTCGCCGAACCGGCCCTGGCGTAGCGTTGTCCCGTGCCGCGCAGAGTCCTATTCCTCTACAACGATCCGACCGCACCGGCGGCACTCCTGGGCGATGCGTTCGCCGAAAACGGTTTCGAAATACATACTTTCGACGTGGTGCCGGCCCATCGAACGGGCAATCCGGTGTTCGACGTGACGTTCCCGGATTTCACCGAATACGACGCTGTCGTGCCCCTGGGGGCGCGCTGGGCGGTGTATGACCAGCGGTTGGCCGACGGGTGGGTGGGAACCGAAATCGACCTGCTACGCCGGGCGCTGGGGGCGGGTGTCGGAGTGCTCGGGGTGTGCTTCGGGGGCCAGTTGCTGGCACGCGCCCTCGGGGGTGAGGTATCGCGCTCACCGCATCCGGAGATCGGCTGGTACGAGGTGCACAGCAACAACCCGGCCCTGGTGCCGCACGGTCCGTGGTTCCAATGGCATTTCGACCGGTTCTCACTACCGCCCGGGGCGGTGGAAGTGGCCCGCAACCTTGGCACCACGCAGGCCTTCGTGCAGGGCCGGGCACTGGGGCTGCAGTTCCATCCTGAGGTGGACTACGCCGTGGTCGAGGACTGGGTGGCCGGGGACTACGAGGCGGACGGGGACGGCGGTATCGCCGCACTCGGCCTCGACGCCGCCGCGATCCGCGCCCGCACCGCCGCCGAAGTCGATGACGCGGCGCGGCGGTTACGGCTGCTGGTTCGAGGTTTCCTCGGGTTGCTCGATCAGGATCCGCAGCACGACGTCGACGGCCTCCGGTAGCGCCGAAGCCACCACCGCGCTCAGCCCTTCGCCATACCCGGTGTCGGTGACGTCGATGGTGACCACGACCACCGAGCCGGGTGCACGATCCAGTGCCCCGGCCAGTTCGTAGGTTTTCGCCAGGCTCAGTTCATGGGAGCTGTACGGCGTCGCCTCGTCGAACTCGTCGAGCGTGCACCGGCGGACCCGGCCCGGTGTTCCGCCGGCCGCCGCGTCGATGACGACGGCCGTCCCGGCACCCGCCCACGCGTCAAGGATCTGGGTCATCTCCCCCGCACAGTTCAGCACCCGGACGTCCGGCAGGAGCAGAGCGTCGACGGCGGCGGCCACCGCGGGACCGATCCCGTCGTCGCGGCGGTAGGGGTTACCCATCCCGATGACGACGGCACCCGCGCTCACCGCCGGGTGACCCGCAGGGTCAGGAAGTGGGTGGCGCACGAGATGCACGGGTCGTAGTTGCGGATGGCCCGCTCGCACATGGCGGTCAGCGCGGCATCGTCAAGATCGATCCCCGCCAGGATCACCCTGGTCAGATCGGCTTCGATGGCCGCCTGGTTCTGCGAGGTCGGCGGGACGATCAACGCCGCGGCGATCCGGCCGTCATCGTCGATCTCGTAGCGGTGATACAGCAGTCCGCGCGGCGCCTCGCTCCACCCGTGTCCGACTCCGGGTCGCGGTTCAACCTCGACATGCGGCCGCGCGGGGCGTTCGTATTCGTCGATGATCCGCAATGCCTCCTCGACGGCGTACACCGTCTCGACGGCACGAACCACAATGCTGCGGAACGGGTTTCGGCACTCGACACCCAGGCCCGCAGCCGTCGCAGCCTCCCGGGCCAACGGCGAGAGCCTGTCGTGGTTGAGGGTGTAGCGGGCCATCGGCCCGGTGAGGTGCGGGCGGCCGTCCAGGGTGGCATGCAGCGCGGTCGAGTGCCGCACATGGGTCTCGCGGACGTGATCGCTGAACTGCGCGATCGGGAACGCCGGCCCGGCACTGCGGGCCACGGTGCCGCCCTCCAGTGCGTAACGCTCACCGGTGAGCGCCAGTAGTTCGTGATCCACCTCCAGATCGGGGAAGTCGAAACCGGCGACCCAGGTGACGGTGTCCAGTGCGTGATCCAGCGCGCGGCGCAACTCCTCGCGCATCGGCGTCAGATCAGCCTTGGCGGGAACCGAGTAGAAGCCACCGACACGCACGTTGACCGGATGGATGGCCCGGCCGCCGACGACCTCCTGCAGGCGGTTACCCGCCTTCTTGAGCGCGAGTCCGCGCTCGACGGCCTCGCGGTGGTCGCGCGCGATGGTGATGACATCGGGCACGCCGAGGAAATCCGGGGCGTGCAACATGTACATGTGCAGCGAGTGGCTGTGGATCCACTCCCCGCAGTACAGCAACCGGCGCAGCGCGGTGAGTTCGGCCGGCAGCGTCACGCCGCAGGCGTCCTCGATCGCGTTACAGGCACTGGTCTGATAGGCCACCGGACAGATACCGCAGATCCGTGCGGTGATGTCCGGCGGTTCGGTATGGGCCCGGCCGCGCAGGAAAGCCTCGAAGAACCGGGGCGGTTCATAGATGTTGAGTTCGACGACTTCGGGCACACCGTCACGCAGTTCGACGTTGAGCGCGCCCTCTCCCTCGACCCGGGTCAGTGCGCTGACCCGCAGGGTGCGGGTGGAGTTGCCATTCGGACCGGTCATGTCCGGTCCCGTTCTGATCTGAACGCGGTGACGTTGAAGGTGTCGAAGACATGGTCGACGTCTGCACCCGACATCCCGTCGCGGTGCAGCAGCGGGATCATCGCGCCGATATTCGGGGTGGCCGTCGGACCGAAGCAGCCGTAGCAGCCACGGTGGTGCTTCGGGCACAGCGCACCGCAGCCGGCGTGGGTGACCGGGCCCAGGCAGGGGATGCCCTCGGCGACCGTCACGCAGGTGACCCCGGATCGCTTGCACTCGGTGCAGACGGTGGACGCCGGCAAGTGTGGTTTACGGCCGACCAGCAGTGCGGCCAGGGTGTCGAGCAACTGGCCGCGGTCGATCGGGCAGCCGCGCAACTCATAGTCGACGGTCACATGTGCCGACGCCGGCGTGGAGGTTGCCAGTGTCTGGATGTACTCGGGGTGCGCGTACACCACCGAGGTGTACTCGGCGACATCGGCGAAGTTGCGCAACGCCTGGATGCCGCCGGCGGTCGCGCAGGCGCCGATTGCCACCAGAACGCCTGACTGCTCACGGATTTCACGGATCCGCTGCTCGTCGTGCGGGGTGGTGATGGACCCTTCGACCAGTGACACGTCGTAGGGCCCGCCGACCATCGCGCTGGATGCCTCGGCGAAAGTTGAGATCTGCACCTGCTCGGCCAGGGTGAGCAGCTCGTCCTCACAGTCGAGGATGGTCAGCTGACACCCGTCGCACGATGCGAACTTCCACACCCCCAGGGTCGGCATCAGAGTTCCTCGACTTCCAGCAGCGGCCGGGCCACGTCGTAACCGACGACCGGCCCGTCCCGGCACAACAGCAGGTGCCCGAGCTGGCAGTGACCGCACCATCCGATACCGCACTGCATGTTGCGCTCGAGGGACACCCGGATATCGGCTTCGGCCATCCCCTTGGCCACCAGTGCCTGGGCGCCGAAGCGCATCATCGGCTCCGGCCCGCAGAGGAAGGCGGTGGTACGGCCGGGCTGCAGGTTCAGCTTCCGCAGTGGCTCGGTCACGAAACCCGTCTCGCCCTGCCAGCCCTGGATGGGCACGTCGACGGTGACATGGGTCTCCAGTCGCGAATCCGCTTGCCACTCCGCGATTTCCGCGGAGTAGAGGAAGTCCCGCTGTGAGCGGGCGCCGGCGATGAGCATCACCCGGCCGTAACGGTCCCGCTCGGCGAGCGCGCCGAGCAGCACCGGCCGCAGCGGCGCGAGGCCGACACCGCCTGCGACGATGACGAGATCACGGCCGGCCGCCTCCGCCAAGCCCCAACTGGTGCCGAACGGCCCGCGCACACCCAACGTCGTCCCCGGTTCGGCGGCGCAGAGCGCGGCGCTGACCGCACCCACCGACCGGATGGTGTGGGTCAGTGCGCCGTCCGGTGCGATGCCACTGGTCGAGATGGCCACTTCGCCGACGCCGAACGCGTAGAGCATCATGAACTCGCCGGGAAGCGGAACGGGCAACGCGGCGCCGAGGGGTTCCAGTTCAAGGGTCACCGAGTCGGCGTTCTCGATCGCCCTGGAGCGAACCCGGTACGGCACCGGCGCCATCGCGGAGGTCTGGGTCGGCAGTCCTGTCAGCGTGTCAGTCACCGTCACGCCCCCGCTCGAATGTCGACATCTCCTCGGTGATGTCAATCCCGGTGGGACACCACGCGATACAGCGTCCGCAGCCCACGCAACCGGAGCTTCCGAACTGGTCGTGCCAAGTGCTCAGTTTGTGGGTCAGCCAATGCCGGTAGCGCGACGGGCCGGACTGCCGGACCGGCCCCTCGTGGACGAAGGTGAAGTCCAATTCAAAGCAGGACGACCATTCCATCCAGCGTTCCGCGTGCTCGCCGGTCAGATCAGTGACATCGGAGGTGCTCGTGCAGAAGCACGTCGGGCACACCATGGTGCAGTTGCCGCATGTCAGGCACCGGCTGGCGACCTCATCCCAGTGCGGCGACTCCCGCGAATCGATGAGCAGCTGGCGCAGGTCCCCGTGCGGCATCGCCCTGCCCATCGACGACGCCGCCTCGACGACGGCTGCGACGGCCGCGCGCCGCTCGGCCGGCTCGGCGGCGCGCTGCGGGAGCGCGGCCAGCACATCGGCGCCGGCCGGGCTACCAGCCTCGGCGAGGTAACTGACCCGGTCACCGTCGACCCGCTCGGTCAGCGCCACGTCATACCCCGGACCACAGGCCGGTCCGGTGCCCATCGAGGAGCAGAAACACAGTCCACCCGGTTCGGTGCAGTTCACGCCGATGATGAAGGCACCGTCCCGCCGGGCGGTGTAGGCGCCGTCGGGATGAGCGGCACCGGCCAGCACCCGGTCCAGCACACCGATGGCGGCCAGGTCGCACCCTCGGACGCCGAGGAACGCGTAGGGCGCCTCGACCGCTTCCGGTTCGCCGGAACTCGACCACACCTTCTGGCGCTGCGGATGCAGAAACTGTTTCCAGGATTGCGGGCCGGCGGAATGCCCGAACGCCGCACGGTCACCGCGGGCGCGCAGCCGGTAGGTTCCCGGCGCGACGTCGACTCCCCAGCCGGCCGGAAGATCATCGACGCCGTCGATCTCAGCCAGCACGATGGCGTTATCCCGCAGAGTCGGACCCACCACCCGGTAGCCGCGCCGATGCAGTTCATCGACCAGGTGACGTAGGTCGTCAATCACTACCGGATCGCTGGTCCCCATACCCCTATCGTCCACCAACGACGACATCCGCGCGCGGTCACGCCGTGATTAACCGTTCACAGCACGCCCGGCGCGGGATCCCGCCCGAGTTGGTGCCCGAGCGCATCCTCGACGGTCGGCTGCCGGAACCGGTGCCCCAGCGCGCTGAGCTTGGCCGGTGACACCCGCTGGTTGGCCTCGGCGAGTTCGGTCGCACCCTGCCGGCCTAGCAGCAGCCGCGGCCCGATGGACGGAACGGGCACGAGCGCGGGCCGGCGCAGGGTGTGGGCGAGTGCGGCGGTGTACTCGGTATTGCGCACCGGATTGGGCGCTACGGCGTTGACCGGCCCGGTCAGCCGGTGATCGTAGATGGCCCGGTAGTAGACGTCCAGGAGGTCGTCGATGCCGATCCAGGACAGCCATTGCTTTCCACTGCCCAGCCGTCCCCCGAGTCCCGCGGCGAACAGCGGTCGCAGCAATCGCAGTGTTCCGCCGGCCGCGGCCTGCACGATGCCGGTGCGCACCGGCACCACCCGCAGTCCGGCCGCGGCGGCCGGGGCGGTGGCGTCTTCCCATTCGGCCACCACGTCGGCCAGGAACCCGTCGCCGCGGGGACTGTCCTCGTCGAGCACGGTGTCGCCACAGTCATAGCCGTAATAGCCGATCGCTGATGCGCTGACGAACGCGCGCAGGCCCGGGCCGGCGGCGGCCGCGAGTTCGGCGAGCCGCCGGGTCGGTTCGATCCGGGAATCCCGGATTGCCCGGCGATGCGATTCGGTGAAACGGCCGGCGATCGACTCCCCTGCCAGGTGTACGACGACATCGACGCCATCAAGCAGATCGACCGCGGGATGGTCAGGGTCCCAACGTCTTTCGTCGCCATGGACCGGATCGTGCCGGATCAGTCTGATCACCCGGTGGCCGCCGGTGGACAGGAAAGCCGACAGTGCAGTGCCGACCAGTCCGGAAGATCCGGTGACGGCGATGGTCAGTCGGCCGGCCCCTGCTCGGGCTGCGTCGGAGTGGGCGGCGAGATCCTCGGCGAGTTGGCGGTGCCGGTAGGCAAATGTCGAGCGCAGTGCGAACCCCGGCACGGTGGTGTCGACGATGTCGTGCACACGGGTCGTTCCGGAGCCGGTCGGACCGGGTCCTGCATCGCTGTAGCGGTGGGTGTGCCGCCACCAGCCGATCACCCGCGGCGGCAGCGTCATCAGTCCGTCCACACCACCCGAGTTGGACAGCACGTCGACGAACTGGTTCGGCGGGTCATAACCGGCCGGGTCGTGTTGGGCGATCCAGCGCAGGCCGCCGGGCAGACCGAGGATCGCCTGGCCGTCGGCCAGCGATTCGGTTTCCCTGACCACCTTCATCGGCTGCCACGGCGGCACCAGCCGTCGCATCGCGCCGGCGCGGGTGTGCCAGGCGAAGACCTCGTCGAGCGGATGACTGACGATGCTCGCGTACTGGATACCCATGAACCCATCGTGCCCCAGCCGGGCCCGGGGTCAGCTGCCGGACTGCTCCCCGGACTCCCCGAGGGCTTCTTCATCGGCCGCCTCAGCGGCCTCGGCATCGACGTCGACGACGGTGTGCAGCGCCGACTCCTCCGCCGATTCCGGGTACTCCGGCTCATCGTCGCTGTAGGTGTCGTGGTCCGGTTCGTCGTGGACGAGTTCCTCGGGGTGGTCTTCCTCGGCGATTTCCTCCGCGAGAGGATCATCGGCCTCGATCGCCGCGTCGGCATCCTCCTCGAAGACCTCTTCCTCGAAGGTGTCTTCCTCGAAGGCCTCCTCGGCGGCGACCGCACCGGCGGTGCGCTGGATCCGCTTGACCTGACGTTCACGGACGGCGTCGACAATCAACAGGATCACCCCCAGTGAGCTGGCGGCGATACACACCCAGGCGATCACTTCATTGCTGGTGACCACCGCGGTCACCAGCGCGGCAAGCCCGATCACCGCGAGCACCAATGCAACGATCAGCATTGCGTGACCTCCTGCCGCGACACCCTCGGGCTGCCGCCTTCGGACTTAGTTGTAACCGGCGTCGCCGGAGTCGGCCGGAGCGGCCGAACCGCGCTGGCCCAACTCCTCGAGCTGGGACTCCAGGTAGGTCTTCAACCGGGTGCGGTACTCACGCTCGAAGGTGCGCAGCTGCTCGAGCCGGCCCTCCAGCACAGTGCGCTGCTGGTTGATGGCGGTCATGACCTCGGAGTGCTTGCGCTCAGCATCGGACTGCAGGAAATCAGCCTTCTCGTGGGCCTGCCGCAGCTGATTCTCCGAACGGCTCTGGGCGTCGGCGAGCATGGCGTCGGCACGCTGCCGGGCATCGTTGACCGTGTTCTCAGCCGTCTCGCGCGCTTCGGACACGATCTGCTCGGCGTTGGCCGCAGCGTCGGAGACCAGCTTGTCGGCCTCGGCGCGAGCGGTGGAGGTCAACCGGTCGGCGGTGTCCTGCGCCAGGCTCAGCACCCGGGCGGCCTTGATGGCCTGCTCCTCGTTGAAGGCGGTGTTGGGCTCCTCGATCACCGCCGCTACGGGCTCGGGGGCACGGAACGGGATGACCTCTGCCTGAACGGAGCCGTCGCCGGATCGACCGGAGGCCAGCTCGGAGTCCAGCTCGCTCACCCGCTGACGCAGGTCGGCGTTCTCCTCGACCAGCCGGGACAGCTCGGTCTCGACCAGATCCAGGAAGGCGTCGACCTCGTCTTCGTTGTAGCCGCGCTTGCCGATGGGCGGCTTGCTGAACGCGACATTGTGCACGTCGGCCGGTGTCAGTGGCATCGTGTGCCCCTTCCGATCTGGGACTGTGGAAAAACCCGAGTCATGAGTGTAGAACGCTCCGGACGTTCACCGTTGCGTACTGTAACTGGCGTCCATCCTGTCACACCAGACCCGCCGGTTGCAGCCGAGCCGCAGATTTGGACTGAAATCCCGGGTCAGAGTGCCGCGCCGGCGGCCGCGTTGAACGCCAGCTGCATACCGATGAAGGCCAGCAGCAGCAGCACCATGATCGAGAAGTCCAGCCGCACCGCACCAATCGTGAGCTGGGGGATTATCCGTCGCAGCAGCTTCACCGGGGGGTCGGTGAGGGTCATGATCGACTCCAGGATCACCACGGTGAACCCGCGCGGATGCCAGTCACGACTGAACGAGCGAATGAACTCGACGACGATCCGTGCGATGAGCAGCAGCCAGAACAGGAAGAGCGCGAAGCCGACGATGGAGAACAACAGCGCCAACTAAAGCCGGTCCTTGCCTTGGGGGAACGCCGCGTTTCGCGACGCTCGGCCAGCCTACTGGTAGCTGTAGAAACCCGCCTCCGCGATCCGGCGGCGCTCCTCGGCGCTGACGTCGACATCGGCCGGCGCCAGCAGGAACACCTTGGTGGCGACCTTGTCGAACGATCCGCGCAGCGCGAAGGCCAGGCCGGCCGCGAAGTCGACCAGTCGTTTCGCGTCGGCGTTGTCCATCGAGACCAGGTCCATGATCACCGGCTGGCCGTCGCGGAACCGCTCGCCGATGGTGCGCGCCTCGCTGTAATCCTTGGGGCGCAGGGTGGTGATCTTCGACAGCGGGCTGCCCTCCTCGAAGAGCATGGCCATCCGGCGCGGGTCCATGGCCAGCGCGCCACGGGTCGCGCCGCGCAACGGGGCGTAGCGGGAACGCGGCATCTCGCGGTCGAACTCACGGGACCGGAAGCGCGCGTCGTCGCCATAGCCGGCGGCCCGGAAACCGCCGGTCGGCGCGTAGTCGCCGTCGCGGTCGTCGTAGTCCCCACCCATGCGGGGATCGTGGTCCTCGTAGCGGCCGCCGCGCTCGTAGTCGTCCTCGGCGAAGCGATCCGCCCGGCGCCCGAACCGGCCACGACCGCCGTCGCGGTCGTCCTCGTAGTACTCATCCTCGTAGTCATCCATCGGCGCCATGCCGAAGTACGCCTTGACCTTGTGCAGAGTGCTCATCCGCGTGACCCTTCTGGAGCTGAACTTCGGTGTCGGTGATGCTTGGTGTTCGTGATGGAAGTGTGACTGAAGTGACGATTTAGGGAGACGTTAAAGGACGTTGACCCATAAGCGCCGTACCGACACGCACACACGTGGATCCGTGTCGCACCGCCGCTTCAAGGTCTTGCGACATCCCCGCCGACAGTTCGGTGACGCCAGGGTGGTCCCTCGCGACCCGACACCGCTCCCGCTCCAGTGCGGCGAACGCCTCATCGGGGTCGGCACCCAGTGGCGCGACAGCCATCAGTCCGACCAGTTGCAGTCCCCCGGCGCCGGCCACCAATCCGCAGATCCGGTCGACTTCCCGCGGATCGCCGATATCCACTCCGCCGCGGTCGGTGTCGCCGTCGAGGCTGATCTGGACGAACGCCCGCAGCGGCCGGCTGCGCGCGCCCTCGGCGATGGCATCGGCGACCGCGGCGTCGAGCGCCGCGACCACTTTCGCGGTGCTCACCGAGTGCACGGTGTCCGCCCAGGCTGCGATGTTCTTGGCCTTGTTGCGCTGCAGCCGCCCCACCATGTGCCAGTGCACCGGCCGGTCCTCGGTCGCCGGTTCGACGATGGTGTGGAATTCGGCGATCTTGGCGACGGCCTCCTGGGACCGGGATTCGCCGAACTGACGACAGCCCAGTCGCCACAGGATGGCGACATCGGTGGCCGGGAAGAATTTCGTCACCGGCAGCAAAGTGATGTCCTCGACCGGGCGTCCGGCCGCCTCTGCCGCTCGCGCCAACCGTCCCCGCAGGGCCGCCAGCGCAGACGTCAGGTCGGCCAGCCGGTCGGTGGAGACGTTCATTGCATCCACACCAGTGATGCGAGCCTGCCGGTTGGCGCGTCGCGCCGGTGACTGAACAACGCCTCGTCCTCGACGGTGCACCGCGGGTCGATGTCGATGGCGCGCACCCCCGCCTCGGCCAGCTGGCGGGCCAGCCCGGCCCGCAGATCCAGCGCGGGTGTGCCGCGCGAGGATGTGGTGCGGCTGCCTGGCAGCCGGGCCTCGACGTCGGCGGCCATCTCCTCGGGGACTGCGTAATTCGGCCCACTCACCGCGGGACCGAGCAGCACCGAGACGTCCTCGACCCGGGCGCCGGCAGCCACCATCGCCTCCAGCGTGCGCAATGCGATCCCGCCGGCCGCTCCGACCCGGCCGGCATGCGCGGCGCCGACCACCCCGGCCCGCGCATCGGACATCAGGACCGGCACACAGTCGGCGGTGATAACCGCGAGCGCAATTCGCGGAGTCGCCGTCACCAGGGCGTCGGTGTCATCGAAGGCGCACTCGCACGGTCCGTCAACGATTTCGACGTGGTCGCCGTGCACCTGGTTCATCCACACCACGTGATCGGGAGGCAGGCCTATCGACGACGCCAGCCGGACCCGATTGGCGGCCACCGCGGCCGGGTCGTCGCCGACATGATCGCCGAGGTTGAAGGTGTCGAACGGCGGAGCGGACGCGCCGCCGGCCCGTGTCGTGGTGACGCGGCGTATCCGCACGGTCACGGTCGTGGGCCGGGAGCCGGGCTCAGTCGTCCGGCTCAGTGCCGCATGAACGGCGGGACGTCGACATCGTCGTCGTCGTCGCCGAACGGCGTGGAGCCGTTGGTGTGCGCCGCGACCTTCACCGGCTCCATGGACTCGATCGGCTGGAACAGCGAGGAGGTCAGCTGGCCGGCCGCCGCCGCGGCGATGGGAGATCCGCCCGGGGTGGCCACCTTGCCGGCCGCGGCGTCGCCGACGACGATCGGCTTGCGGTTGGCGCCACTGGCATCGAAGCCGGCGGCGATCACCGTGACGCGCACCTCGTCACCGAGTGAGTCGTCGATGACGGTGCCGAAGATGATGTTGGCCTCCGGATGAGCCGAGTCCTGCACCAGTGAGGCGGCCTCGTTGATCTCGAAGAGCCCGAGGTCACTACCACCGGCGATCGACATCAGCACGCCCTGGGCGCCTTCCATCGAGGCCTCCAGCAGCGGGGAGTTGATGGCGATCTCCGCGGCCTTGAGCGCGCGGCCCTCACCGCGGGAGGAGCCGATGCCCATCAGGGCCGTGCCCGCCCCGCTCATGATGCCCTTCACGTCAGCGAAGTCGACGTTGATCAGGCCGGGGGTGGTGATCAGATCGGTGATGCCCTGAACACCGTTGAGCAGGACCTCGTCGGCGCTGCGGAAGGCGTCCATCAGCGAGACACCGGCGTCACCCATCTGCAGCAGCCGGTCGTTCGGGATGACGATCAGGGTGTCGCAGCTCTCCCGCAGCGAGGTGATGCCGTTCTCGGCCTGGCCCGACCGTCGCTTGCCCTCGAAGGAGAACGGCCGGGTGACCACACCCACGGTCAGCGCGCCCAGCTTGCGGGCGATATTGGCCACAACCGGCGCTCCGCCGGTACCGGTGCCGCCACCCTCGCCGGCGGTCACGAACACCATGTCGGCGCCGCGCAGCAGCTCCTCGATCTCGTCCTTGGCGTCCTCGGCAGCCTTACGGCCGACCTCCGGGTCGGCGCCGGCGCCCAGCCCGCGGGTGGAGTCGCGGCCGACGTCGAGCTTGACGTCGGCATCGCTCATCAACAGCGCCTGGGCGTCAGTGTTGATGGCGATGAACTCCACGCCCTTGAGTCCCTGTTCGATCATCCGGTTGACGGCGTTGACGCCGCCGCCGCCGATACCGACGACCTTGATGACTGCGAGGTAGTTGTGCGGTGGGGTCATCGCGATTTTCCTCCGGTGGTGGGGCCTTGACCTTGGGCGATCTTCCCGATGTAAACCCTCAACCTCAACCAGAGGCTTAGAGTTATGTCAGGTTGGCCGCTTGGTCGCAACCGTAGGACCGGGGTGGGTTGGGATCGGGGAGGCGCGCCCGCGTGTCGCTGATGAAATTTCGCCGCTCCAGCCGGACGGCCCCGGCGAGTGTGAAGTTGTCGTCACGCTCGCTGCCCGTTGTGACGGCAACTTCACAGTCGGCGCGATTGGACCCACTCGGCGCTATTTGACGGTCGGCAGATCCGGGCTCGACACGTCGTAGACCCGTCCCGGCTGGGTCAGCAGGGCGGCAAGTTTCTCGGCCTTCTCCTCGGTGCGGTCGGTGGTCCCCCACACCACCGTCCGTCCGTCATTGAGGGTCAGCGTGATCGCGGCCACCGACGGTGCGGCGACGCGCCCCACCTGGGCCACCACTTCGGGGCGCAGCGCCGTCATGACCTCCAGGGCCGCCATGGTGGGCGGATCGGTGGGTCCCGGATGCTCGACCTCGATATAGGGCAGACCGGGCGGTGGCGGCGCGGTGGCGAAATCCACCCCGTCGCGGTCGTACAGGTGCGGGCCGTCCGGGAAGTCCTTGACCACCACGGGCACCCGTTCGGCGATGGTGATCCGCAGGGTCGATGGGTATTCGCGCTGCACGCGCGCACTCCCCACCCGCCGGATGCCGGCCACCCGGTCGGCGACGCCGTCGGTGTCGATCTGCAGCAGCGGCGTGCCGAGTTGCACCTTCGCGACGTCGACGACCTCCTCGCGGGTCACCGCGCCGGTTCCGACGACGACGATCGACCGCGCCGACATGACCGGGGTGAAGTACAGGACCAGGCCCAGCGCGACACTGGCCACCGCCAGCACGATCCCCCAGATCACCGACCTGAGTCCCCGGACGCTGCGCTCGGTCTTCGGTTGTTCACCGGTCTGGCCACGCACCCGGCGCTTGGCCTCGCGCCGGGCATCCTCGATGGCGATCGCGCGGCGCTGAACCTCCCGGCGTTCGGCCCGCTCCCGCCGGGCCCGGCGCCGCGGTCCCTCGAGATCATCAGCGGCCGGTTCGTCGGCCGGTTCGTCGGCAGGTTCTTCGGCGACGTCGTGCGCAGCCTCCGCAAGCTCGGTATCGGTATCGCGCTCAATGATCGGCGCCTCTTCCACCGGTTCGCCGGCTTCCGGGGTCGGCTGGTCGCCGCTCACCGGGGGTTCCTCGGTTCGGCGGCCGCGGCGCCGACCGCGGCGATGATCTCCGGGCCCAGCAGTGTCACATCGCCGGCACCCATGGTGACCACCACGTCGCCGGGGCGGGCCACCGCCGCCACCTGGCCGGCCACCGCAGAGAAATCCGGGACGTAGTGCACCGGAACACCAATGCGCTCGACGATCATCGCACCGCTGACTCCGGCCAGCGGCTGTTCGCGGGCGGCGTAGACGTCGAGCACGAAAACCTCGTCGGCCGCCTCGAGCGCCTTGGCGAATTCATGCGCGAAAGTCTTTGTGCGCGAATACAAGTGCGGCTGGAAGACGACGATGCTTCGCGCTCCGGTGACCGTCGCGTGCCCGGTGTGGTCCTGCCCGGCGACCGCGTGCAGTGCGGTCAGCGCGGCACGAACCTCGGTCGGGTGGTGGGCGTAGTCGTCGAACACCCGGATGCCGTTGGCCGTACCGATGAGTTCGAAACGTCGACGCACGCCCTCGAATCCGGCCAGGCTATCGAGCACCGCCTCGATCGGGGCGCCGGCTTCCACGGCGGCCACGACCGCGCCAAGGGCATTGAGCGCCATATGCCGGCCCGGCACCGATAGCCGCATCGCACGGGGTCGGGTCTCGCCGGTCAGCTGGATATGCGCCACCGCGCCGGTCCCCTGCTGTTCCCAGCTGATGAGTTCGGCGGCCAGATGTTCGGCGGGTGCACTGCCGTACCGCAACACCCGGATGCCAAGTGCCCCAATGCGATCCGCCAATGCCGCCGAACCAGGGTCATCGGCGCAGACCACCAGAGCTCCCCCGGGGGTAAGCCGCTCGAGAAATGCGTCGAACACCGCGGTGTAGGCCTCCGGGCTGCCGAAGAAATCCAGATGGTCGGCTTCGACATTGGTCACCACCACGATATCGGGGGTGTATTCCAACAGCGATCCGTCGCTCTCGTCGGCCTCGGCGACGAACACCTCACCACTGCCGTGATGGGCATTGGTGCCGGCCTGTCCGAGATCGCCGCCGACGGCGAAGGACGGGTCGAAACCGCAGTGCTGCAGAGCGACGATCAGCATCGAGGTGGTGGTGGTTTTACCGTGCGTACCGGTGACCATCACGGTGCGGTGACCGGCCATGAGTTTGGCCAGTACGGCGGGCCGCAGGATCACCGGGACCGAGCGACGGCGGGCTTCGACGAGTTCGGGGTTGGTCTTCGGGATCGCGGCGTGGGTGGTGATGACAGCGGTCGGCCCGCCGGGCAACAGGTCGAGGTTGGCCGCGTCATGGCCGATGCTGATCGTCGCTCCCCTGGCCCGCAGTGCGGCAACCCCGCGTGACTCCTTGGCGTCTGAACCCGATACCTGTCCTCCGCGGTCGAGCAGGATGCGCGCGATACCGGACATGCCGGCGCCGCCGATACCGACCATGTGCACCCGCGCCAGTTCCGGCGGCAGTGCCCGTGCCCCGCTCATCGAGACGCCCCCCGACCAGCGACGTCGAGGACGACCTGTGCGACCCGGCGGGCGGCGTCGCGATGGCCGACCTCAGCGGCTGCGGTGGTCATCGCGGCAAGTCGAGGTCCGTCGGTCAGCAACCGCACCACCTCGCCGGCGACGAAGTCGGGGGTCAGGTCGGCATCGTCGACGAGCAGTCCGCCGCCGGCATTGACCACCGGCAGGGCGTTGAGGCGTTGTTCGCCATTGCCGATGGGCAGCGGCACATAGACCGCCGGCAGTCCGACCGCCGAGACCTCGGCGACGGTCATCGCGCCGGACCGGCAGATGGCGAGGTCGGCGGCGGAGTATGCGAGGTCCATCCGACTCAGGTAGGGCACCGCGACATACGGCGGGTCGCCCGGGCCCGGGGCAGGCAGTTCCAGGGAGTTCTTCGGTCCGTGCGCATGCAGCACCGAGACGCCAGCGGCTGCCAGGTCGGCGGCCGCTGCCGACACTGCGCGATTGATCGAGGCCGCGCCCTGGGAGCCGCCGAAGACCAGCAGCACCCGGGCGTCGTCGGCGAACCCGAAGTGCACCCGCGCCTCGGCGCGCAGCGACATCCGGTCCAGTCCGGTGATCGAGGCCCGCAGCGGCATCCCGACCACCTCGGCGTCGCGCAGGCCGGAGTCGCCAACCGCGGCCAGCACCCGGCGCGCGGTGCGCGCGCCGAGCCGGTTGGCCAGCCCGGCGCGGGCGTTCGCCTCGTGCACCACCACCGGCACGCCTCTGCGGCGGGCGGCCAGGTACGCCGGCACCGCGACATAACCTCCAAAGCCGACTACGACGTCGGCGCCGACCTTGTCCAGCACCGCGGCGGTCTCCCGGATCGAACGGCGTACCCGCCACGGCAGCCGCAGCAGATCGGCGCTGAGTCTGCGCGGTAACGGCACCGGGGTGACGAGTTCGAGCTGGTAGCCGCGGTCGGGCACCAGGCTGGTCTCCAGTCCGCGAGCGGTGCCGAGTGCGGTGATGCGGATACCCGGGTGCAGCGCGGTCAGGGCGTCGGCCACCGCCATCGCCGGCTCGACGTGGCCGGCGGTGCCGCCGCCGGCGAGGACGACCGAAAGTGTGTCCAGGCGCGGCGTCCCCTGCTGTGTGCTGTCCCTATCGACGCGTCCCGATCCGCCGCCGACCCCAGAACTCACCCGTAACGCTGACCTTCCAATGAGCGGGAGCGCCGCGCGCGGCCGCTCCCGTGCTGCGCGTGGCCCTGCGCCGCGCCGGCACGCCTCTGCGAGGAGGTGCCTCCATGATGCCCTGCGGTCTCCGCCGATCGGCGTGGAGTCCCGGCTTTCGCGCGGGACCGCGCCGGTTCCGCTCCACCTCTCGTCGGCGACGCCGCCCGCTCCCGCGGCGGCTGCGCCCGGCGGGCGGGGCGCTTTTCGGGATTACGGGAGGGCCGGGCCCCTTTGGCGGGTTTGGCGCCCTGAGCCCGTGAGCGCAACCGGTCCCGCACCGCCTCGACCTTGCTGGGCAGATACGGCTCGGGCATCGGTAGCCGCATCAACCGGTTCACTTTGTCGTCGCGTCCGGCCCGCAGGGCGGACACCGCGTCCGGCTCGTGGCGGGCGGCATTGGCCATCAGGCCGACCATGAACAGTGTTGTCGCCGTTGATGTTCCGCCTGCCGAGATCAGCGGGAGCTGGATACCGGTCACCGGCAGTAGGCCGATGACATAGCCGACATTGATGAACACCTGACCGACCACCCAGACGGTCGCGGTGGCGGTCAGCAGCCGCAGGAACGGATCAGCCGAGCGTCGGGCGATCCGCATCCCGGTGTAGGCGAACATCCCGAAAAGCGCAAGCAGGCCGAACGCTCCGATGAAGCCGAGTTCCTCACCGACGATGGCGAAGATGAAATCGTTGTGCGCGTTGGGCAGGTAGTTCCACTTCGCGGTGCCCTGGCCCAGGCCGTCGCCGAAGACACCACCGTTGGCCAGCGCGTACTTGGCCTGGCGGGCCTGATATCCCGATCCCTGGGCGTCGGCGGAGGGATCCAGCCAGGATTTCACCCGGTCGGAGCGGTAGCCCGCGGTCAGTGCCAGGACTGCGGCCGCAGCGATGGCCGCTCCCAGCGAGCTGAGGAAAACCTTCAGCGGAAGACCGGCGAACCAGAGCAGCGCCAGCAGGATGATGCCCAGCGAGACTGCGTTGCCGAGGTCGGGCTGGATGACGATCAACCCCAGCACCAGCACGGCCGCAGGGATCAGCGGGATCAGCATCTCCTGTAATGAGGCGCGCTCCATCCGGCGGGCGGCCAGCAGATGCGCGCCCCAGACCGCGAAGGCGATCTTGGCCAGTTCGGCGGGCTGCATGGAGAAGCCGCCGAGGACGAACCAGCCGCGTGTTCCGTTGGCAATGTGGCCGATGCCGGGGATCAGCACCAGCACCAGCATCACAATGGTGCTGGCGAAGGCCGTGAACGCAACGCGGCGCATGAACCGCACCGGTAGCCGGATCGCGACCCAGAATCCGAACAACCCGACCAGGGTCCACATCACCTGGCGGCCGAAGATCGCCCACGGGCTGCCGTCTTCGTCGTAAGAGTGCACACCGGAGGCCGACAGCACCATGATCAGGCCCAGCGTGGTGAGCAGTGCGGCCACCGAGATGATCAGGTGGAACGACGTCAGCGGCCGCGACAGCCACGCGCCGAACCTGTTCTGCGGATCGAACCGAGGCGTTTTGGCCGGATCGGCGCCGGGATCGGCGAGCCCCCACCACTGGCGGAACCGGGCCATCAACCCGGACATCTACCGGCCCGCGTCGCGGACCGCGGCCGCGAAGGCCTCGCCACGGTCGGCATAGCCGGCGAACTGGTCGAACGAGGCTCCGGCCGGGGCCAGCAGCACAGTGTCGCCGGTGCGCGCGAGGCTGGCGGCGGCGGCGACGGCCGCGGCCATCACCTGCCGTCCGAGGCCTGGCCCGGATGCATCCACCATCTGAGCCCCAGCAGTAACACCCGCCTCGCTAGTCTCATCCATCCCAGCATCCTCACCCGTCACGACCTCGATGACCGGCACATCAGGCGCGTGTCGCGATAACGCCTTGGCAAAGGCGGCGCGGTCGCGGCCGATCAGCACCACCCCGGCCAGCCGGTCTGCCACGCGGATGACGGTGTCCTCCACCGAGGCGCCCTTGAGCAGCCCGCCCGCCACCCACACCACCGTGGGATAAGCCAGGATCGACGCCTGCGCGGCGTGCGGGTTGGTGGCCTTGGAGTCATCTACATAGCGCACACCATCGATGTCCCCCACCACTTCGGCGCGGTGCCGGCCGACCCGGAACGCGGCCAGGGCCGACGCGATGGCCCCGGCGGGCACGCCCACCGCCCGGGCCAGGGCCGCGGCGGCCAGCGCATCGAGCACTCCCACCGGCCCGGCAACGGGTATCGAGGCGACCGGGGCCAGCACCAGATCCTCGGCGAAAGCGCGGTCCACCAGATGGCCGTCGCGGACGCCGAGTTCGCCTGGCCCGGGCTCGCCGAGCCGGAATCCGGTCTTGACCGCCGCGCCGGCGGCGGGCAGCAGGGCGGCAGCGGCCGGGTCGTCGAGACCCACCACGGCCACCCGGCCGTCCAGGGCGCGGGCCTTGGCCGCGACATAGGCGTCGAAGCCGCCATGCCAGTCCAGGTGATCCTCGGCGATGTTGAGCACCACACCGGCCTCCGGACGCAGCGAGGGCGCCCAGAACAGCTGAAAGCTGGACACCTCCACGGCAAGCAGATCCGCCGGCGCCGGCAGCACGTCGAGGACGGGGTCGCCGATATTGCCGCACAGCACCGCCCGCCCGCCGCCGGCGGTGAGCATGTCGTAGAGCATCGAAGTGGTGGTCGTCTTGCCGTTGGTTCCGGTGACCACCAGCCAGCGCCGCGGCGGACCGTAGTGCCCGGCGCTGTCGAGGCGCCAGGCCAGTTCGACGTCGCCCCAGATCGGCACGCCCGCCGACGCCGCGGCCGCCAGGACCGGAGCGGTCGGCGGAAATCCGGGGCTGGTCACCACCAGGTCGAAGGTGCCGGCCGTGGCGATCGCCTCGGCACCGGTGATGGTGCCGACGCCGTCGGCGGCCAGCCCTGCCAAAGCCTCGGCCCGGTCGTCACAGACCCACAGTGCGACGTCCCAGGATTTCAGCGCGGCGACCACGGCGCGGCCGGTGATACCGGCGCCCGTCACCAGGATCCGCGCGCCGGACGCCAGGGGCGAGAGGTCAGCGGTCGGCGGTGTCGTCACGATGTCCGTCGCCGATGGCCTCAATCACCGATGGCCTCAATCACCGATGGCACCGAGCCACTCGCTGTAGAACAGCGAGACGCCCAATCCGCAGGCGATCGCGGTAAGCAGCCAGAACCGGATGATCACCGTGGTCTCGGCCCAGCCGACGAGTTCGAAATGGTGATGGAACGGCGCCATCCGGAACACCCGCCGGCCGGTGGACCGGAAAGCGATGATCTGCACCACCACCGAGGTGACCTCGGCGACGAACAGTGCGCCCAGCACGACGGCAAGCACCTCGGTGCGGCTGGTGATCGACAGGCCGGCGATGACGCCGCCGAGTGCCAGCGATCCGGTGTCACCCATGAATATCTTGGCCGGGGCGGCGTTCCACCAGAGAAACCCGATACATGCCCCGGCGGTGGCGGCGGCGATGATCGCCAGATCCAGCGGGTCACGAACGTTGTAGCAACCCAGGCCCGGCGCGGTGGCGCAGGCATTGCGGAACTGCCAGAACGTGATCAGAACGTAGGCGGCGCTGACCATCGCCATACTGCCGGCGGCCAGACCGTCGAGTCCGTCGGTGAAGTTCACCGCGTTACCCCAGGCGTTGACCACCACGACGACGAAGAGCACGAACAGCGCCGGCGGCAGCGCCACGGTGGCGATCTCGCGAACGTAGGACAGTTGCGGGCTGCCCGGAGTCAGACCGTCCGGGTTGCGGAACTGCAGCACCAGCACGCCGAACACCACCGCGGCCGCGATCTGGCCGAGGGTTTTCGCCGTCTTGTTGAGTCCCAGATTGCGCGCCTGGCGAATCTTGATCAGATCGTCGGCGAAGCCCACCGCACCCAGGGCGGAGGCCAGTCCCAGTACCAGCAGGCCCGACGCCGACGGACCGTCGCCGCCGAAGACCATGCTCAGGACGTGGGTGCCGAAGTAGCCGGCCCAGATCCCGGCGAGGATGGCCACCCCACCCATCGAGGGGGTGCCGCGCTTGGTCTTGTGACTGGGCGGGCCGTCGGCGCGGATCTCCTGACCGAAGCCCTGCCTGGTGAACAGCCTGATCAGGCTGGGAGTCAACAGGATCGAGACGGCCAGCGACAGACCGACGGCGATCAGGATCAGTCTCATCGGCCGCCCGCCTGGATCAGCAGCGCCTCGGCGAGGGCGCCGAGGCCGGCCGCGTTCGATGCCTTGACCAGGACGACGTCACCGGGTGAGAGTTCAGCCCGCAACAGCTCCAGTGCGGCATCGGCGTCGGGGACCATGACAGCCTCCGACCCCCAGGATCCCTCCATCACCGCGCCCTGGTGCATGGCGCTCATAGGCCTCCCAGTTCCGACGACGACGAGCCGACTGATATCTAAGCGCACCGCCAGCCTTCCGATGCGGTCGTGTTCGGTTATCGAGTCCTCGCCGAGCTCGCCCATCTCGCCGAGCACCGCCCAACTGCGTCGGCCGTTCGGCTTCGCCATCACGGCCAGCGCCTGCAGCCCGGCTCGCATCGAATCGGGGTTGGCGTTGTAGGCGTCGTTGACCACCGTCACTCCGTCGGCCCTTTCGTGGACCTCCATCCGGTGCCGGGATGCCGGTGTCGCGGCGGCCAGCGCTGCGGCCACCTGCTCGAGTGTCGCCCCGCACTCCAGAGCCACGGCCGCCGCGCTCAGTGCGTTGCCGACCTGATGTTCGCCGTGCACCGCAAGGGCAACCCGAACCCGGCCGGCGGCGGTGACCAGCGTGAACCGAGCCCGGGCCAGGTTGTCGAGGGTGATGTCGTCGGCCCGGATCTGGGCCGACGCTGACCGCCCCACGCTGACCACGCGGGCCGAGGTCCTGGCCGCCATTGCGGCGACCAACGGATCATCGGCGTTGAGGATCACCACACCGGAGGCCGGAACCGCCTCCGCCAGTTCACCTTTGGTCGCCGCGATGATCTCGCGGGAGCCGAACTCGCCCAGGTGCGCGGTGCCGACGTTGAGCACGGTCGCGATTGCCGGGGTGGCGATGGCGGCCAGTGCGGCGATGTTTCCGGGGTGGCGGGCCGACATCTCCAGCACCAGGTAATCGGTCGCCTCGGTGGCACGCAGCACCGTCCAGGGGTGGCCCAGTTCGTTGTTGAACGATCCGGGCGGTGCCACCACGTCACCCAGCGGACGCAGCACCGAGGCGATCAGATCCTTGGTGGACGTCTTACCCGATGAACCGGTGATCCCGATGATCGTCAGCCCGCGCGCCACCAGTTCGGCCGCCACCGCGGCCGCGAGTTTGGCAAGGGCGGCCAGCACGGCCGCTCCCGATCCGTCGGTGTCGTGCTCGAGCACACCGGCGTGCGCGTCTGGGCCCCCGTCCGACGTCGACACCGGTGGCACCACGATCGCCGGGACACCGACCGGGCGGGCGGCCAGCACCGCTGCCGCCCCCGCGCCCACCGCGGCCGCCGCGAAATCGTGGCCGTCGGTGCGGGCTCCGCGCAGAGCCAGGAACAACCCGCCCGGTGTCACCGCCCGGGAATCGAACTCGACGGTTCCGGTGATGTGCAATTCGCCCGCCTGCTGCGGTGTGATCCCATCAAGCCGGCCGCCGACGATCTCGGCGATCCGGGCCACGGTCAGGTCGATCACGAACGGCCTCCTGACTGGTCGAGGACCTCGTGGATGGCGCGCTCGAGTTGCTCGCGGTCGTCGAACGGCCGCGTCACCCCCGCCGCGGTCTGTCCCCGCTCATGGCCCTTTCCGGCGATGACCACCACGTCACCGCGGCGCGCCCAGCCGACGGCGTGCCGGATCGCCGCCCCCCGGTCACCGATCTCGACGACCTCGAGTTCCCGGTCAGCCCCCCGCACCCCGGCCATGATCGCCGCGCGGATCGCACCCGGGTTCTCGTCGCGGGGGTTGTCATCGGTGACCACCACCAGATCGGCGAACTCGGCGGCGACCGCACCCATCGGCTCCCGCTTGCCCGCATCGCGGTTGCCGCCCGCGCCGAACACCACCGCCAGCCGACCACCGGGTCGGCCGGAAATCTCTGGGCGGAGCGTCTCCAGTACCGCGCGCAGCGCACCGGGTTTGTGCGCGTAGTCGACCACAGCAAGAAAATCCTGGCCCCGGTCGACCACCTCCAGTCGACCCGGCACCGCAGCACTCCGCAGGCCCGGCGACGCCTGCTCCGGTGATATGCCGACCGCATCGAGTAGCGCCAGCGCCAGCAGCGCGTTGGCGACGTTGTAGCGGCCGGGCAGCGGTATGCGCAGCCGGTGATGGACACCGGCCGGGTCGACGGCGGTGAACTCCTGCGCGCCGGAATCAAGAGCGACGACGTCCTCGGCGCGCCAGTCCGCCGGATGACCTTCGGCGCTGACCGTGATCACCTGCTGCGGGCGCCGGGCCATCGCACGGCCGGCTTCGTCGTCTACGCACACCACAGCCATCTGGGCGTGCTGCGGTGAAGCCGGATCGAAGAGCCTGGCCTTGGCCTCGAAGTAGGCCTCCATGGTCGGATGGAAGTCCAGGTGGTCCCGGGAGAGATTGGTGAAACCGCCTGCCGCGAAACGGATTCCATCCACCCGGCCGAGTTCGAGCGCGTGACTGGACACCTCCATCACCGCGGTATCGACACCATCCTCGGCCATCACGGCCAGCAGTGCCTGCAGCGCCGGCGCCTCCGGGGTGGTCAGCGCACTGGGCACATCGGATCCCGCGATCCGGACACCGACGGTGCCGATCAATCCGGGGGTGCGTCCGGCGGCCCGCAGCCCGGCCTCGATGAGATGGGCGGTGGTGGTCTTACCCGAGGTGCCGGTCACGCCCACAACGACGACCCGATCCGAGGGGTGGCCGTAGACATCGGCGGCAACCGCCCCGAGCACCGACCGCGGCGCGGGATGCACCAGCACCGGCAGCGGCGCCGGATCCGACAGCGAGCGCCTGATCACCGCGGCGCCGGCGGCGTCGGTCAGCACCGCCACCGCGCCCGCCTCGATCGCCGCGGGGGTGAACTCGGCGCCATGCGTGGTTGCTCCCGGGAGGGCGGCGAACAGGTCCCCGGGAGCGGCATCTTGGGCCCGCAGGGTGACGCCGGTGATACGCAGGCTCGGAAGATTCTTCGGATCGGCGGCGACGGCACCGACCCGGGCGGCCAGGGTGGCCAGCGACAGACCGGGGGTGGCGCGGGGGCGCAGCACACTGGTCACCGACGTCACCCTACCGAGCACGCAGCCGGTAACCGGTCAGGCCGCCCGCAGCGTCAGCGGGGGTCCCGGATCAGGTGAGAGCGGCACGTTCTCCCGCTGCAGCAGCCAGCCGGCGATGTTGTGGAACAGCGGCGCCGCGGAATGGCCTGGCGTGCCGTCGGCATTGCGCTGCGGGTTGTCCATCATGATTCCGACGACGTAGCGGGGATCGTTGACCGGCGCCATTCCGGCGAAGGTGATCCAGTAGACGTCGTCGTAGTAGCAACCGCACCCCGGGTTGATCTGCTGGGCGGTCCCGGTCTTGCCGGCGACCTGGTAGCCGTCCACCGCAGCGGCCGGTCCGGTGCCCTGTTGAACACCGGTCGGATCTCGCTGGACGACGGCGCGAAGCATATTGCGCACCGTGCGCGCGGTCTCAGGGGTGACCACCCGGATGCCGTTGGGCTGCTTCTCCTCCACGCGGGTGCCGTCGGCGGCGATGGTCGCCTTGACGATTCGCGGCGGAAGCCGGAGACCGTCGTTCGCGATAGCCTGATACATGCCGGCCATCTGCAGCAGGGTCATCGAAAGACCCTGCCCGATGGGAAGATTGGAGAACGTGCTCCCCGACCACTGATCGATCGGCGGCACGATCCCCGCGCTCTCCCCCGGCAGGCCCACGCCGGTGCGCTGGCCCAGGCCGAACTTGCCGAGCATGTCGTAGAACCGCTCCGGGCCGACCCGCTGAGCCAGCATCAGGGTGCCGACGTTGGAGGATTTCCCGAACACGCCTGTGGTGGTGTACGGCTCCACGCCATGACCCCAGGCGTCGCGGACGTTGACTCCGCCCATGTTGATCGAGCCGGGAACCTGTAGTACCTCGTCGGGGTTGGAGAGGCCGAACTCGATGGCCGAGGAGGCGGTGACGATCTTGTTCACCGATCCCGGTTCGAACGGTGAGGAGACCGGCAGATTGCCGATCTGCCGGTTGCTTTGACGGCCGATGTCCTGGCTCGGATCGAAGGTGTTGTCATTGGCCATCGCCAGCACCTCGCCGGTCTTGGCGTCGAGCACGACTGCCGAGACGTTGCGGGCGCCGGAGACGTCCTTGGCCTGCTGCACCTGCTGCTGGACGTAGAACTGGATGTCGTCGTCGATGGTGAGCTGGACCGTCGAGCCGTTGACCGCCTCGTGCTGGTTGCGGTAGCTGCCGGGGATCACCACACCGTCGGAACCGCGGTCGTAGGTGATCGACCCGTCGCTGCCGGCCAGCGCGGAGTCCATCGAGTCCTCGAGACCGAGCAGCCCGTGGCCGTCCCAGTCGATACCGCCGACGACGTTGGCCGCCAGCGATCCGCCGGGATATTGCCGCAGGTCCTGACGTTCTGCGCCGACCTCGGGGAACTTCTTGGTGATCGCGGTGGCGATCCCGGGATCGACGGCTCGGGCCAGGTAGACGAAGGTCTCGTTGCTGCGCAGCTTCTTGAGCAACGTCGCGGCGTCCGGGGTGCTGCCGAGTCGGGTCGAGACGGCCTTGGCGATCTCGACCAGCCGCTGGTCGGGATCGGGCGCGTCCGAGGACTTCTGCTTGGCCTCGGTCAATTGCTTGCGGATCTTGGCGGGCTGGAAGGTCAGCGCCCGGGCCTCGGTGGTGTAGGCCAACTTGTCGAAATTGCGGTCGACGATGCTGCCCCGCACCGCCTTCTCGACATCGGTGACCTTGAGCTGACCGGCGGCTTGCGCACGCAGGCCGGCCGCCTGCGGGACCTGAAGGCTGAACAATTGTGCGGCGGCAAGGATGAGAGCGAGCACCATCACAGCGCCACCGATGCGGTAGCGGTAGACGAATGCAGCTGTGCCCGAGTCTGTTTCAGTCGCCGTACGGGTGCGACGCGTGTTGGCCACCCGGCCTCGCCCGGCAGTCACCGGCTCAGCGGTCGATTGAAGCTTGGTGGCCCGGGCCCGCCGGTTGGCGGATGGGCGCGATCCTGGTCTGGCGGCACGACTCACTGCGGCGGCACCCCGGCGGCAAGCACGGGCGGCGCGACAACAGGAACCACAGGGGCCACATCCGGCACAGCCGCAACTGTAGGTGCGGCAGGAGCCACCAGCGCGGGAAGCGCCGTCACCAGCGTGTCGGCGCCCGGCATCGGCAGTGGCACCAGCTGAAGACCCGGCGGCTGAGATACCGGCGACTGAGATACCGGCGACTGTGCTCCCGGGGACTGTGCGACGCGCACCGGCACCTCGGCGCCGGACGCTCCGGGCAGAGCGGACGCGCCGACCCGCCTGGGCACCTCGACCGCTGACCCTGGCTTCGGCGCCGGCGCAGCCGGGGGTGCCGGGGGCGGCGGCGGCATCTCAACGGGCAGCTTGGTGTTCAGCGGCGGCGGCGGCGCGCCTTCGGCGGGCTTGGGTTTGCCGACCACGATCCAGTTGCCGGTCGGATCCTGGATCAGGTGGGCGGTGTCCTTCGACGGGATCATCCCGAGGTCGCGGGCCGCGTCGGCCAGCGCTGGTGCGGACTGCGCCTCCAGAACGTCATTCTCGAGGGCTTCCTTCTGCTGCATCAGTGCGTCGTTGAGGGCACGCGCGCTACCCAGTTGGTAGGACCGCTGCGCGGACGCGGTGGACAGCCAGAGCGTGATTGCCAACCCCATCCCCAGTGCGCCGATGATCAACACCACGAACGGAACCCGAGCAAGCAGCACCTGCGGACGCAGGTCCGCCCCCTCCAGTCTGGTGAGTAACTTCTCGCGGAGCCGATCCCGCAGTGGCGGGCGAACTACTTTGGGGGCCTTGGCCTTCCGGGCCTTGGATCGCGCTTTGGCCTGCGTGGTGGTTTTCGGCCGGGCTGGACGCTCGGCGGGACGAGCGGCCGGAGCCGTCTGCGGACCCTGTCGCACGCCACGCGGTTCCTGCGGCCGCGTACGGGTGCCGGCCCGCTGACGGCTACCGCGGGCGGGCCCTTCAGGTGCTCGGCGCTGACGGGCCGGCGCCTCGGCTCCGCGACGACGGGGCGATCGCGCCCCCCGCGCCGTGACGTAGTCATCACCACCGACGTGAGCGGCTGACTTACGGCCGAGGTTCATCAGCTGTCCTCTCCATGGACCCGTTCGATGGCTCGCAACCGAACCGGTGCGCTGCGTGGATTGCGGTCGATCTCGTCGGCATCTGCCCGCTCCGCGCCGCGGGTGAGCGCAACGAACTCGGGTCCGTAGCCGGGGAGTTCCACCGGCAGCCCTTCGGGCGAGCGTGATGCGGTGGCCGCCGCGAAAGCCGTCTTGACGATCCGGTCCTCAAGTGACTGGTAGGCCATCACGACGATCCGGCCACCCGGGCGCAACGCGGCAAGCGCCGCCGGTACTGCCACTGTCAGCGAGTCCAGTTCGGCGTTGACGGCGATCCGCAGCGCCTGGAACGTCCGCTTCGCCGGGTGCCCACCGGTGCGGCGCGCCGGTACCGGGATCGCGTCGTAGATGATCTCGACAAGTTCGGAGGTCCGGGTCAACGGTGTCCGCGCCCGGCGCTCGATGATGAACCCGGCGATTCGGGAGGCGAACTTCTCCTCGCCGAACCTGCGCAGGATGTCGGTCAGCGCCTTCCGGTCGTAGGTGTTGAGAATCTGCGCGGCGGTCAGGGTGGCCTCGGCGTCCATCCGCATGTCCAGCGGGGCATCGTGGGCGTAGGAGAAACCCCGCTCCGGACGATCCAGCTGCATCGAGGAGACCCCGAGGTCGAACAGTAGACCGTCAACGGAATCCGTTGCAGCAAGTCCACTTTCGTTCAACGCAGCGGCGATCCCGTCATAGCGGGTCCGGACCAGTTGCACGCGGTCGCCGAACCGTTCGAGACGGCGACCGGCGATCGCGAGCGCGTCGGCGTCACGATCCAGCCCGATCAGCCGCAGCCCGGGGAATTCGGTCAGGAAGCGCTCGGCATGACCGCCGGCGCCGAGGGTGCCGTCGAGCAGAACCGCTCCGGATCCGTCGGCGGCCCGCCGGGTCAGTGCCGGAGCGAGGAGTTGCACACAACGTTCGAGCAGAACCGGGACGTGACCGTGATCTGGGGCGTCCACAACCGCACCTCCGGGTCCCTGTGGTGCCGCCTCCGGTGCATCGAGGTCCCTGTCCGATACGAACCTGGCGTCGGGGAAGTACGCCAGGGTCGGTTCGGGCAGAGGCCACGCTGCACGGGAGCGCGGTTTCACCGCCAGCTCAGATGATGTCGCTGAGTGCTTCATCGCTGGCCGCGGAGAAGTTCTCTTCGTGGGTCTGCTGATAGTCCTGCCAGGCCTGGGAGTCCCAGATCTCCAGGAAGTCCACCGCTCCGATCACCACGCAATCCTTGGAGAGGTTGGCGTACCGGCGATGGTCGGCGGACAGTGTGATCCGGCCCTGGGAATCCGGGTGCTGCTCATCGGTGCCGGCCGCCAGATTGCGCAGGAAGGCGCGGGCTTCCGGATTGCTCCGGGAGGTCTGAGCGGCGCGGCGGGCCAACTGCTCGAACTCGTTGCGCGGATACACCGCCAGGCTGTGGTCCTGGCTCTTGGTGACCATCAACCCCCCCGCCAGCGCGTCGCGGAATTTCGCGGGCAACGTCAGTCGCCCCTTGTCGTCCAGCCTGGGCGTGTAGGTGCCGAGGAACATGTCGGCACCTCCCTCACTCCGGAGCGGCGGGCGTCGCTCCAACAGGCGCCACGATACCCCACATCGCCCCACTTTGCTCCACCTTGAGGCCGCAAAACGCCCGATTTCCGCACTTTGAGAGCCTCAGCACGGATCGGTCCCCCACCCGCAGAGTCCGGGATCAGGAAAAACACCAGCTGAAGTCACTAATCGGTCACAGTTGGATAGCCCTCAGCTGCGGTGGGGCCCGGTGGGGAGAGCCGTGCGGGCAAAAAAACGGGACACCCGGTGGGCTGTCCCGTGGGTGGAGATTGTGGCGTTATTCGTCGAAACGACGCCGGAAGCGATCCTCCATGCGAGTGCTGAACGATCCGCCCGCGGACCCGCTTCGGCGTGGCCGACTGCGGCCGGGAGCCTCTTTGCCCGCACGCTCACCCGTTGCCGGCGGACCGCTGACGGCGAAGACGACGCCCGCGAACATGACCACGAAGCCCAGCACCGACAGCGCCGGGAAGCCGCCGATCATGGTCGCCTTGAACGCAACTCCGGCGACCAGCAGTGCCAGACCCAGCGCGAACAGCCCGACACCCTGTAGTCGCCTGCGGGTCGACGCGGTCCGGAGGTGTCCGCCACGCACGCTCGACGCGAACTTGGGGTCCTCGGCGTAGAGAGCGCTCTCGATCTGATCGAGCATCCGCTGCTCATGATCGGAGAGTGGCATTCTTCCCTCCTTGCCGGTGCGGTCGTGATGAACGGGTCAGTGGCCGTCCGGCATACATACCGGACGGATCACCCAAATGATACGAGCTGGCGGGGCCTGTGACCACCCGGTTCGACCACTGGTTTTCCTCGGGAGCGGCTCCGGACGGGGCGGCGGCGGACCCGGCACCATAATGGCGGGTACCCGCGATTGAGTGCGATTCAGACGGCGAAGGGGGCGGCAGGGGCGTTGGCCACCTTTCTGATCGACCTGTCGCCCCAGGACATGCGACGGCGCCTCAAAGAGGCCCTGACGGTCTACGTCGACGCAATGCGGTATCCACGGGGCACTGAGGAACAGCGGGCTGGGATGTGGCTTGAGCACGCTGAACGGCCTGGTTGGCGCGCTGTCGCGGCCGTCGAGTCCAACAGCGCCGCGAGCTGGCCGAGTGAGCGGGAATTGGCCGACGCCCCGCTGCTGGGGGTGGCCTACGGATACTGCGGCGCCCCCGACCACTGGTGGCAGCAGCAGGTGGTGCGCGGTTTGCATCGGGTCGGGGTGCCGCCCGCCGAGATCGCCCGGCTGATGAGCGACTACTTCGAACTCACCGAACTGCACATCCACCCCAGCGCCCAGGGCCGCGGGCTCGGCGAGGCCGTGGCCCGACGGCTGCTGACCGATCGCGCCGAGGCCAATGTGCTGCTGTCGACGCCGGAGATCAGCGACGAGGGCAACCGAGCCTGGCGGCTGTACCGCCGGCTGGGCTTCACCGACGTCATCCGCGGCTATCACTTCGCCGGAGACCCTCGGGCGTTCGCCATCCTGGGTCGAAGACTCCCGCTCTAGCGCGGTTCTGGCACGATACCCATCGTGCGATACCTGCGGCAGCGCCTGCGCCGACCGGCAGCAGCCCTGCTACTGCTGTTGGTGGTGCCACTGGCGGCCGGCTGCCTGCGGGTGCACACCTCGATCACGGTCTCCGACAACGATCGGGTTTCCGGTGAGATCACCGCGACCGTCAAGGCGCGTGACGACAAAGATCAGGGACCGCAGTTCGACGAGAACATGCCGTTCAGCCAGAAGGTCTCGGTGTCGCCGTACACCGGCGACGGCTACGTCGGTTCACAGGCGAGTTTCTCCGACCTCACTTTTGCCGAATTACCACAGCTGGCAGGCCTCAGTAACGACGCCAACGGTGTCGACATCTCCCTGCGCCGGGCCGGAAACCTGGTGATCCTGGAGGGTCGGGTCGACCTGACCAACGTGAGCGATCCCGATGCCGATGTGAGTTTGAGTGCGTCGTTCCCTGGCGAGGTGACGTCAACCAATGGCGACCGCATCGACACGAATTCCGTTGTGTGGAAGCTCAAACCGGGAACGGTGAGCACCATGAGCGCACAGGCGCGCTACACCGACCCGAGCACCCGATCATTCACCAACGCGGCAATCTGGCTCTTCGTCGCCGCGTTACTGGCCGCGGGTCTGATCGGCTACCTCGCCTGGCGAGACCGGGATATGTCCCCACGTCCGGCCGCCGCCGGTGATGACTGGGACCTCCAAGACTTTCCGAACCGCTGAGATGACGCCGACTGTGAAAGGGGGCCCGCGCTGAGTATCGATGCAGCAGCGCCCAGCGCTGCCGAACTCGCCGGCGCCGTCACCGATCAGCTGCGGGGCTACCTCGCACAACGTCGGGCCGAATCGGCCTACATCGGTGAGGACTACGACGGACTGATCGCCGCGCTCGAGGAGTTCGTGCTGCGCGGCGGCAAGCGGCTGCGCCCGCTCTTCGCCTACTGGGGATACCGCGCTGTCACCCCCGGGCCCGGGGACCCGGTGACCGACGAGGCCCTACGACTGTTCGGTGCATTGGAGATGCTGCACGCCTGCGCCCTGGTGCATGACGATGTCATCGACGACTCGGCCACCCGCCGGGGCATGCCGACCGTCCACGTGCACTTCACCGGCCTCCATCGCGACCGCGGTTGGCACGGGTCGGCCGAACAGTTCGGCCGCTCGGCGGCGATTCTGCTCGGGGATCTGTCCCTGGTGTGGGCTGATGACATCGTCGCCGCGGCGGATCTGCCGGCCGACGGCCGGCGCCGCGTACAGCAGGTCTGGTCCGATATCCGCACCGAGGTTCTCGGTGGCCAGTACCTCGACATCGTGGCCGAGGCCAGCGGGGCGGAGTCCATCGCCTCGGCGATGAACGTCAACACCTACAAGACCGCGTCCTACACGGTGTCGCGCCCGCTGCAGCTCGGCGCCGCCGCCGCCGCGGACCGACCCGAGGTGCAGGCGGCCTTCTACGAGTTGGGCACCGACCTGGGCGTGGCCTTCCAGTTGCGCGACGACGTCCTGGGCGTGTTCGGTGACCCCGCGGTCACCGGCAAGCCCTCCGGTGACGATCTACGTTCCGGTAAGCGCACGGTGTTGCTGGCCGAAGCGGTCGACCGGGCCGAGCGCACCGACCCCGCGGCGGCGCGGTTGCTGCGCTCGTCGATCGGCACCGATCTCAGCGATGCGCAGGTGCGCGAATTGTGTTCTGCCATAGAGTCAGTCGGTGCGCTGGCCGCGGTGGAGGACCACATCGACACCTTGACCCGGCGCGCTCTGACCGCGCTGGAGCAGGCTCCGATCAATGCGCCGGCCAAAGCGGGTCTCACCGAGCTGGCCGGGCTGTCCGCCAACAGGTCCGCGTAACCCCGGGCCCGATGTCCGTCCCGACACCAGTGCGCGAACCGCCGTCCGCGATGTCGCGGCTGGTGGCCTTCACCCGTACCGATGACGGCCGGCCCGCGCTGCTGGGCTTCGCCGGCGCGGCATTGATCGCCATCGGCGGACTGGGCGCCGGGAGCACCCGCCAGCACGACCCTCTCCTGGAGGCTGCGCACCTGTCCTGGCTCCGGTTCGGTCATGGCCTGGTGGTCTCCTCGCTGCTGCTGTGGTCCGGGGTGGCGATGATGCTGTTCGCCTGGCTGTGGCTGGGACGACGGGTGGTCGGGCCCGAGCGCGTCAGCGAATACACGATGATCGCCACGACCGGGTTCTGGCTGATGCCGCTCCTGCTCAGCGTGCCGCTTTTCAGCCGGGACACCTACTCATATCTGGCGCAGGGCGCGCTGCTGCGGGACGGCTTTGACCCCTACATCGTCGCGCCGATCGAGAACCCGAACTCCCTGCTGGACAACGTCAGTCCGATCTGGACAACAACGACTGCCCCCTACGGCCCGGCCTTCATCCTGGTCGCCAAGTTCGTCACGCTCATCGTCGGTGACCACGTCATCGCCGGCACCATGCTGCTACGACTGTGCATGCTTCCCGGCTTGGCCCTACTGATCTGGGCAGCGCCGCGGGTGGCCCGCCATATCGGCGCCGACGGCGCGGTGGCGCTGTGGATATGCGTGCTCAACCCGTTGGTCATCGTCCACCTGATGGGCGGCGTACACAACGAGATGCTGATGGTCGGCCTGATGATGGCCGGCATCGCGCTGACGTTCTCACGCCATCACTTGTTCGGTGTCGCCCTGATCGCGGTGGCGGTAGCCGTGAAGGCGACCGCCGTGCTGGCACTGCCCTTCATGGTCTGGGTGTGGATGCGACATCTGCCCGGCCGCAGGGTCCGGGCATTCCTGATCGCGTCGGCCACATCGGTGGCGATCTTCGTGGCGGTGTTCGCGGTGCTCTCCTGGCTGGCCGGCGTCGGACTGGGCTGGCTCACGGCTCTGGCCGGTTCGGTGAAGATCATCAACTGGCTGACAGTCCCCACCGCGCTGGCGAATCTCGCCAACGCGATCGGCGGGCTGTTCATGCCGGTCAACTTCTACGCCATCCTGGAGTTCACCCGCATCGCCGGGATCGTCGTGATACTGGTGGCACTCCCCCTGCTGTGGTGGAGGTTTCGGCATACCGACCGAGAGGCGCTGACCGGGATCGCATGGGCGATGGCAGTGGTGGTGCTGTTCGTCCCGGCGGCACTGCCCTGGTACTACACCTGGCCGCTGGCGGTGATCTCGGCGGTTGCCCAGTCGCGGGCCGCGATCGCGCTGATCGCCGGATTCTCGACCTGGATCATGGTGATCTTCAAGCCGGACGGCTCACACGGCATGTACTCGTGGCTGCACGTGGCGTTGGCCACCGCCTGCGCGGTGGCGGCGTGGAACTCACTGCGCCGCGCTCCCAACACGCCGCAGGCCTGATCAGTACGCCATTGCCTGCGCGCGGCGCAACACCTCGCGAGCCTGATGAGCGTGCAGAGCGTCAGCCGGCCGAGCGTTGGGGATCTGTTCGCGCACACCGTCGCGGGTCACGGTCAGCGACGGGTCGGCGGTGAACAGCCAGCGCAGGATCTCGGTGTCCCGGTAGCCGCCGTCGCGCAGCACCGCGAGCAAGCCGGGTAGCGACTTGACGACTTCCGCCCGGCCCGGCGTGGTCGGGGTGAAGAAGATCTGCGGAATCACCGGGACGCCGTCGCGCCGGACCGCAACCAGCTGCCCCTGGCGCAGGTGCTGGTGCACCTTGGTGACCGGTATCCGCAACAGCTCCGCCACCACGGGCAGGTCATAGACCGGCTCGCCTGCGTCCAGAACGTCATCACCGGCGGGAATGCTGCTCACGTCGCCCAGTGTAGAACCGCGGTGCGGGCGGGAACGGCGCTTAGGATGTGGCGGTGACGTCGGACCCGCTCGTCGGCACCCTGCTCGACGGTAGGTATCGCGTCGAGATTCCGATCGCCACCGGTGGGATGTCCACGGTCTACCGGGGGCTCGACGTGCGTCTGGACCGCCCGGTGGCGCTGAAGGTGATGGATGCCCGGTATGCCGGTGACCAGCAGTTCCTGGCCCGTTTCCATCGGGAGGCCCGCGCGGTCGCACGGCTGAAGGACCCTGGCCTGGTCGCCATCTACGACCAGGGAAACGACGCCGCACATCCGTTCCTGGTGATGGAGCTCATCGAAGGCGGCACCCTGCGGGAACTACTACGGGAGCGCGGCCCGATGCCACCGCATGCCATGGTGGCGGTGCTGCGTCCGGTGCTCAGCGGACTGGGCGTCGCGCATCGGGCGGGCCTGGTGCACCGAGACGTCAAGCCCGAGAACGTGCTGATCTCCGACGACGGCGAGGTGAAACTGGTCGACTTCGGTCTGGTCCGCGCGATCGCCGAGGCCGGCATCACCTCCACCAGCGTGATCCTGGGCACTGCGGCTTACCTGTCGCCGGAGCAGGTGACCGGGACCGAGACCGGTCCGCGCAGCGACGTCTACTCAGCAGGCATCATGGCGTTCGAATTGCTCACCGGCACAGTGCCTTTCAAGGGCGACAGCTCGCTCCTGGTGGCGCATCAGCGGCTGGACCGCGATGTTCCCCCGCCCAGCTCGCTGATCGAGGGCATACCCGGGGAGCTCGATGAGTTCATCGGCCGGGCCACCCGGCGCGGGCCTGATGAACGGTTCGCGGACGCCTCCGAAATGGGGGCCGCACTGTCGGTGATCGCCGACGAGTTGGCACTGCCGCCGTTCCGGGTGCCCGCACCGCGCAACTCCGCGCAGCACGCCGCCGCGACCGTGAATCTCCGTCAGCGCACCGAGCAGGTGGCCGCTCCGGGCCGGACTCCCGCTGCGCCGTACCCCACCCGTCAGTTCACCCCGATCCCCGAGCCTGAGTTCGATGCTGATGACGAGATGGTCTCGGCACCAATGCAATTCGCCGGAATCGATATCGACGAGTTCGCCCGGGCGCGCCAGCAGTCTCGGCGTGCGGTGGTGTTCTGGGTGGTGAGCGTCCTGGTGCTGACCGGCCTGGCGGCCGTCGCCGGCGCGACGATCGGGCTGAACCTCGAAGGCCTCATCAGCCGCTGACCACGACTTTCAGTCGCGCAGCATCTCCGCGACCAAGAAAGCCAATTCGAGGCTCTGCTGAGTATTGAGCCGCGGATCGCAGGCGGTCTCGTAGCGACCGGCCAGATCGGTGTCGGAGATGTCCTGTGCGCCACCGAGACACTCGGTGACGTTCTCCCCGGTGAGTTCGATGTGGATGCCGCCGGGGTGGGTGCCCAACGCACGGTGCACCTCGAAGAAGCCCTGAACCTCGTCGACCACACGGTCGAAGTGCCGGGTCTTGTACCCGGTCGAGGACTCGTGGGTGTTGCCGTGCATCGGATCGCACTGCCAGATCACCTGATGTCCGGTGGCCTGCACCTTCTCGATGATCGGCGGAAGCAGATCGCGGACCTTGTGGTTGCCCATCCGGCTGACCAGGGTCAGCCGTCCCGGCTTGTTGTCCGGGTCGAGCCGCTCGACGTACTCGACGGCTTGCTCAGGAGTGGTCGTCGGGCCGATCTTGACCCCGATCGGGTTGGCGACCACCTCGGCGAAGGCGATGTGGGCGCCGTCGAGTTGGCGGGTGCGCTCGCCGATCCAGATGTAGTGCGCCGACAGGTCATAGAGCCGCGGCTCGCCGGACTCGTCGGAGAGCCGAAGCATGGCCCGCTCGTAGTCGAGCACCAGAGCTTCGTGGCTGGCGTAGATGTCGGCGGTGTCGAGGTTGCGGTCGTTGACTCCGCAGGCCGCCATGAACCGCATACCGCGGTCGATCTCGGCGGCCAGCGTTTCGTACCGCGCACCGGCCGGCGAGGTGCGGACGAACTCCCGGTTCCAGTCGTGCACCAGGTGCAGCGAGGCCAGACCCGACGAGGTCAGGGCGCGCACCAGATTCATCGCCGCGCTGGCGTTGGCATACGCCCGCACCAGCCGGGACG
>NZ_JBPCSX010000089.1:0-12808 GCF_051006775.1 Mycobacterium sp. | reverse complement strand
GGTCGAAGGTCCAGCCCGACTCGAAGACGTCGATATCGTCAGCGGCCTGCCAGACCGACAGCATGTCGGCCCAGGTGGTGTTCTGCGGGGCGGTCTTGAAGGCGAAGCGCATCGCATGACGCTACTGCGGCTGCGCCCGGGCCGATCGCGTGCGGTGCCGTCAGGGTGGCGGGACGTCGCCGGGCGGTGGCACCGGGGGCGGAACAGCCTCGGGAACGGGAGCCGGCGCCGGTGGCGGAGCGGGTGCCGGCGGCGGAGGAGGTGCCATTACAGGGATCGTGATCGGCGGAAGGCCGGGTATCTCAATGACGTTGTATCCCGGGGGCGTGTCCCCCGGCGGCGGAGGCGGCGGGGCGTTGTCACCCCCGCCGTCGGCGTAGTCCACTTCCGGGGGAGCGCGGTCTACCGGTGGAGGGGCGGGTGCGATGCCGTTGCTGGTGTTGATCGTGATGATGGAACCGCGCGGTGCGGTACCCGTTGGTGTTGTGCCGACGATGGAACCCTGAACCGATGTGCTGTTGACGGGCGTGGGCTGATCGGCGACCTGGAAGCCGGCGGCCTTGATCCGCTGTTTGGCGGCCTCGAAATTCAGACCCACAACATTCGGTAGGCCGATGCCGGGAGCACCGTTGAGGTACCGAGGATCGGTGGGTGGCAGTGTTACCGGACCGAATTCGGTGGCAAGCCGACTCATCGCCCCGAACCAGGTTTGCGCGGGAGAGGTTCCGCCATAAAGGTTTCCGCCGCCGCCGCATTTGCGCAGGGGGAAGGCGCACAGTGCTGCCGGTTTCGGGGAGTCGTCGAAAACGTAGCTGGCCGCCGCCAGCTGGTTGGTGTAGCCAAGGAAGCCCGAAGACCGATGGGACTCAGTGGTTCCGGTTTTCCCCGACATCGGTAGAGACCACCCGACTGAGCCGGCTGCGGCGGCGCCGGTTCCCATCGTGGTGTCCTTGGCGAGTCCGTTGGACAACGTGTTGGCCAAACCCTCGGGCACCGCCTGCTCGCACTTGGCGGTGGAGACAGCGATTTCGTTGCCGTGCCGGTCGAAGATCTTCTCGATCGGCGTGGGAGGACACCAGGTGCCGCCCGATGCCAGCGTGGCGGCGACGTTCGACAACTCCAACGGGTTCACTTCGAAGGGTCCCAGGGTGAAGGACCCGATGTTCGCCCGCTTGATGTAGTCGGCGAGGCTTTCATCGCTCTTGGGCTCGTACGCCCGCGCGGTGCCGGGATCGGCATAGGACCGCAGGCCCAGACGCACCGCCATATCGACGGCGCGTCCCACGCCGACCTGCTGGATCAGCTTGGCGAAAGCGGTGTTCGGCGATAGCGCCAGGGCGTCGGTCATGCTCAGTGGGCTGCGATAGCCGCCGGCGTTCTTGACGCACCACGTCTTGGGCGGGCAGCCCGGGGTGTTGCTGTCGCCGAGTCCCCGGCCCTGAAATGTCGGCGGGACGTCGAGAAGTGAGTTGATTCCCATTCCCATATCCAGCGCTGCCGCGCTGGTGAAGATCTTGAAGATCGAGCCCGCCCCGTCACCGACGAGGGTGAAGGGTTGCGGCTGTACCGTCTGCCCGGCTTCGAGCCGTAATCCGTACCCGCGGTTGTCGCCCATCGCCAGCACCCGGTGGGCGTCCTTGCCCGGACGGATCACGCTCATCACGCTGGCCACGCTGTCCAGGGTCGGGCTGGCGACGGCGTTGATCGCCTGCTTGACGGCGTTCTGGACCTTGGGATCCAGCGTCGTCTTGATCAGATAGCCGTTGCGTGCGACATCCTCTTTGCTGATGCCTGCCTTGGCCAGGTACTCCAGGGCGTAGTCGCAGAAAAAGGCCCGATCGCCCGCGGCGATACAGCCCTGGGCGATCGCCTTCGGTTGGGGGAGAACGCCCAGCGGCGTATCGCGGGCTGCCCGTAGCTCATCGGCGTGCTCGGGCAGATTCTCGATCATGGTGTCCAGCACCAGATTCCGTCGATCCAGCGCTCCCCGCGGGTTGGTGTAGGGGTTCAGCGCGCTGGTGGACTGTACGAGTCCGGCGAGCAACGCGGACTGCTGCCAGTTCAGTGCCGCGGCATCGACGCCGAAGTAGGTCTTGGCCGCGTCCTGAATCCCGTAGGAGCCGTTGCCGAATGACACCAGGTTCAGATAGCGGGTCAGGATTTCCGATTTGGTGAGCACGGTGTCAAGGGCCAGGGCGGTGCGGATCTCGCGCAGCTTGCGGGTGGGGGTGGTCTCGACGGCCGCCTCGCGCTCAGCGTCGGTCTCGGCATTAACCAGAAGGTTGAAGTTCTTCACATACTGCTGCTCGATGGTCGATCCGCCGCGGGCAGCTCCGGCCCCTTTGAGGAAACCGGCGAGCCCGGTGAGCGTGCCCTGGATGTCGACGCCGTTGTGAGCGGCGAACCGCTTGTCCTCGATGGAGACGATCGCCAGTTTCATCGTGTCGGCGATGCGCTCGGGCGGGACCTCGAAACGGCGTTGAACGTATAGCCAGGCGATCGGGTTGCCGGTTGCATCCACCATCGTCGAGACCGCGGGAACGTCGCCGTCGATGATGCTCGCCGAACCCTGGGTGACCGACTCCGCGGCGCGGTTGCTCGCCGCGCCCAGCCCCCCGGCGATCGGGAAGAGCAGAGCCGCAATCAGTACACCAGCGAGAACGCAGAACAGCGCCATCCGGGCCAGCACCGGCGCCAGGCGATCGCCAGCCTCGGGATACCGGTCGGACACCCCGCAAAGACTAGGCGCACGGGCCGCGGGGGTCCAACGATCTCGTCGCCGACTGGCTATCGGCATCGTGTTCGCTGGCAGTCGTGCGCGGGTGAGCTCAGTCGGCGGCGATCACGACAATGCCGTCGTCGTCGCTGAAGGCCAGATCGCCAGGAATGAAATCGACCCCGCCGATGCTGATCACGACGTCACGTTCGCCGGCGCCGCTCTTTGCACTCTTTCTCGGGTTGGTGCCCAGGGCTTTGATTCCGATGCCGAGGGTGCGCAGGGTCGAGGCGTCGCGGACCGCACCGTGGACGATCAGACCGGACCACCCATTGGAGCGGCCTAATTCGGCGATGACGTCACCGACGAGCGCGGTGTGCAACGATGCGCTGCCGTCGATTACCAGCACCCGTCCGTCGCCGTCCTCCGAGAGCACCGACTTGAGCAGGGCGTTGTCTTGGAAGCAGCGCACCGTGCTGATCTTTCCGGCGAACTCGGTTCGGCCACCGAACTGGCGGAACTGGGTATCGCAGCTGCGCGCGTCGGGGCCGATGTCATCGACGAGGTCGGCGGTGGGACGAAACGGGATCACCACGACCGCTCAGATGCGTCGTAGCCGACGCAGCAGCACCACGATGAAGCTCACCGCCGCCAGGCCGATGGTCAGCGGAATACGCAGGCTGGAATCGCCACCGGCCGCCGCCGGCGATGACACCGGGGCAGGTGCCTGCCGCACGGATTCCTTGGCGTTGGCGGCGGCCTCCCGAGCCGGGTTGGGTCCGGCTGTGAGTGCGGCGTGGCTCGGTGCGGGCTCCAGAGCCGGAACCTCGGTGTGCGCCTTCAGTGCGGGCTGCGGCGACGGCGCGACCTTGGGGGGTGCTTTCTTCGGCCCCGCTTTCTTGACCGCCGCTTTCTTGACCGGAGGCTTCTTGGCGGGTGCGTTCTTCGCCGCCGCTTTCTTCGCGGATACCTTCCTGGCGGGTCGCTGGTCGGGCTGATCCTGCTGGTCTGCCATCAGGGCTCTCCTTCGGGAGTGTCTCGTCGAGCGCTCGCGGCCGTGCTGGCGCCAATCATGCCAGGGGCGTCGTCGCCAGAGCTGTCAAGACCGGCGGCGCAGAAACCACGCGGCCGCGGCGACCACCGCGACCAGGACAGCGGATCCAACCCCGAATGACCACACCGGAATCCGGTCACCGGACCCGGTGCCGGCGGCCGGTGGCCCCGGTGTTCCGGCGCCGTTCACGGTCACTGTGAAGGACCATGAGCCGGCGACGACGTGACCGTCGGCGGAGGTCACCCGGTAGTTGGCGGTATAGGTGCCCGACGGACCCAGCGGACGCACGGCGACCGAGGTCACCGCCCCACGCACTTCCGGCTCGCCCGCCGACCACAGGTTTCCATCGGGGCCGACGACGGTCATTGCGGCAAAGGCGGTCTGCAGTTCCTCGTTGAATGTGGCACTAACCCTGGTCGGCGCTGCCGTCAGTGTCGTGTCAGCGGGCGGGTCGGAGGAGACGAGGGCGGTGTGGGCCGCGGCGGGGGCCATGCCCGGGGTGGCCAGCACGGCCGCCAGCAGGATCGCGGCTAATGCGCGGCGGATGGAGGTCACGCGTGCAGAGGATGTCACCGCAGCGCTACACGCCCAGCCGCGCCATCAGATCGGCCTCGATGCCGTCCAATTGCTGTCCGATTGAGGTGTGGGCGGCCCGCCGCCGCGGTCCGGGCATCGACTCGGCCGCGGTGACCGCTGCCGAGAGAGCGCTGAGACGCTCGGTCATGGCGCTCACGAACTGCTTGGTTTCGGAGTCCTTGGGCTTGGCGGCGGCGATCTGGCGCAGCGAGTGATCGGCGCCGGAGATCCGGGCGGAGAGCCGGCCGCCCTGGCCGGAGAACTGACCGAGGTCGGTCAGCGGGACGCCGAGTCGGTCGGCCCGCAACTCATCGAAGGCACCACGGGCCGAGGTTGCGGCGCGGTAGATCACCGGCACCAGGACGGGTGCCAGCAGCCGGGACACGGTCAGCGTTCGCCGCACCCGGGACGGGGACAGCAGCTTGCCCTCCCGGGCAGTGCGCAGTTCGGTCTCGGCGACCTTGACCGCGGTGCGGTCGACATCGCGCTGTGTCTTGACCTGTGCCCGGATCGCGCTCTTCTCGAAGCGCTCGTTGGCCTTTATGCGCTTCGCCTCATTTTTTGCGGCGAGTTTGGCGTCCAGCTTTGCGCGAGCTTTCAGCGCGCGGGCTTCGGCACGCCGGGTCGCACGGCTCTTCCGCTTACGGAACAGGCCCATCGCTGCTGCCTTTCAGGTGGATGCTGCACCGGTAACGCCACGTTGGACTCCGAGTGGCCCAATCCCTAACCGGATCCCTAACCGGCACCCTATCGACACCCTCCCCGCCGACGCTAAGCGGCGTTTCCGCCACCTGCGGCTATGCCACAATTGGCTGGCATCCGCAAACATCGGTGCCGATGGTGCCGCCCTGCCGAGGAATATTCGTGAACCGGTCGCAACGACGCGCCGCGGTGATCAAGGGGTCGATCGCCGCCGCTCTGTTGTGCGGCGGGGCCGGTATGGCAGCCATCGGGCCGGCTGTTGCCGACGTCGGCGGTCACGGCGACGGCCCCGATGTCAGCGACCATGCCACCCCCGGCCGCCCAGGCCGGCCGGCCACAGATGACCCGGGGACCGGCAACTCTGAGCGCCCGCGGCGTGGTCTGCGGACGCCACCGGCGAGCGGGAATACGGAATGGCACCCGCGGGTGGATTGGCCGTGTCGGATCAAGTGGCCGGTGTGGCCCATCGTGCCCCCGATGCCCTATACGGGTAACCGCAACGGCATCATTTTTCAGGCGGCTGGCATGCAGGTCTTTCAGGCGGCTGGCATGCAGGTCCCGATCGCCGTGCTGGGCGGTGTCGTGGACGCCGGAGAACCCACGATCACCGAACAGGACGGTTCGGCGGTCGAGGCAGCGCCGGCCGCACCGCCCGCCGCGCCTGCACCGGCTGCTGAGCCCCCGAATGTCGCGGCCGTTTCGCCAGCGGCACCCGGACCCCCGTCTCCGGCCGCCCCGACGCCTCTACTGCAAAAGCCGGAAAGTGTTGCTGCGCAAACAGATTCGGGACAGAATGAACTCCCGAACCGTCTGCAGCAGACGAACCTGGGCCATATCGCGACAACGGCCTTGCCCGGACTGGCAGGTATCGCCGCACTGACCGCTCTCGGCGGATTCCTCGGCTACCGTCAGGCCAAAGCGGGCTACGTGCTCAGAGCCGCGGGAACGGCACGGTTCCTCCGATGACCGACGATCAGCTGGACGGGAGTGGGTGAGATGTCTGCATCACCCCGCGTGACTAAAGCGGTTAACTACGTCCTCGCACTGGCGCCCCGGCGCGGCGAGGTCTCGCTGATCCGACTGGTGGCCGCCGTCGGAGCTGACCGTGGCCGTCCAATTGAGGTGACCGCGGCCGACCTCCCGCCGGGCGTCTCGGGGCAGTGGCGCCAGTTCGCCGACCACGACGAATTCCTGATCCAGCATGGATTACCGACCACCGAGCGGACCCTGGCGCACGAACTCGGCCACCTGGTTCTCGGCCACGATGGAACGCCGGTCACCGAGGTGGCCAGGCAGAAGGCTGAAGTCGCCAGCGATGATTTGATCAGCTACATGCTCAATGAGCGCACCGGTTGTATAGGGCCCGGGGGCGAGGACGTCGAGCAGGAGGCCGAGGACTTCGCGGCGCTGCTGCTGCATCGCCTGGGCCGGTTGCGCAGCGACCGGTCCTCGATCGTCCAGGTGCGACTCGGAGAGGCATTTGGTTGATCATCTGGGTGATCGCCGGTCTACTGGGCCTGGCCACCGGTCTGCGGATCGGCTGGGCCCTGGTGAACCATCAGTCGCTTGTCAGCAGCGCGATGATCGTCGCGCTGGGAAGCCTGGCTGTGGTCGCCGCATTGAACTGGCCGCCGCTGACCCTGCTGGTGGATTCGGCGCTGCGGTGGCCCAATATCTCCATCGCGCTCAGTGAGGTAGCGCTCGTCGGCTCCGCGGCCGGGAGTTGCGTGATGATCACATCGGTGGCGTCCCGGCGGCCCGAGAAGGCCACTCGGCGCCTCGCGTTCGTTCAGTACGTGGCCGCGGCGGCCATCGCGGCCAGCGCGCTGGTGCTGTTCCTGATCGAGCCGCAGCAACCCGAAATGACGCCGCGGGAGTACCTCGCCAGCAACCTCGGCGCGCACACGGCGCTGCCATGGCTGGTGCCACTGCTCTATGTCCTGCTGGTGCTGACTCTGGTGTCCTGGGTCGGTATGCGGCTGTCCAACCCGACCAGGCGGGGGCGGGCGCTCTTTGTTTTCACCGCAGGCCTCGCACTGCTGCTTGCCGCGATCGCCTTCTTCCTCATCCGAGCGGTGGGCAGTCCTGATCTACTCAGCGTCGGCACCGCGGCGGCACTGTTGGTGTGCGCCATGGCCGTTGTCGCAGCAGGGTCGCTGCTGCCTACCGTCGAAGACTGGGTTGGGGCGAGACGCGAACTGCGACTCATCGAGCCGTTGCGAAGGGAAATGGCTCGCCGGCATCCCGATGTCGGGATCGGCGTGCGCCCGCGCGGTCCGTTGGTGTTCCGGGTCGCAGAGCGGATGTCGTTGATATCGGACTCGCTCTACCTGGAGGCCACTATGGCCCAGGAGGAGAACGGCGAGGAGGCGGACGCAGACCCGCCGGCCGGGGTCAGCCCGGTTGAGCAGGCTCAGGCTGTGGCTCGCTGGGTGGATGCCGGGCGCGATGAAGGCGATGTGCAAACAAAAGACGATGTGCAAACAATCGGCCGCGGCTGGCTCAGCCAGCCCGAGGGTTACTCCGACCGGGAGTGGATCCTGGAAATCGCCAGGCAGTACCGGGACCTGAAGAGGTTCAGCGCCACACCGGACGCACGAGATGTCGCAGGCCTCACCGCGGAGCGGTGAGAGCGGTCAGTCGAGGCTCTCGGCCCGACGCAGTTCGTCGACCTTCTCCGCGACTGTCCGCTGCGCCTCGGGCGACAGGCCCACGGTCCGGGCGGCGATCCGCCGAACACCCTCGTCGCGCATGTGGGCCAGCCAGGTCAGTTCGCGGTCCATCTTCTCGTAGTACTCATCATCGGTGAAGTACTCCGGCTTGATCCGGAAAAAGTTGGCGAGTGCGGTCATCGTCGCCGACGACGGATTGGTTCGGTTGCCCGATCGCAGCTGGGAGAGGTACGGCGCGGACATGGTGATGCCCTCGGACTTGAGTGCGCCGATCACCTCAGCGGAGGTGTGAGGACCGCGTCCGGGCGGATACACCGTCTCAAACAGGCGGTTCAATCGCGCGGCGAATGTTGTGCTCATCGTCTTCACCCTCCAAGTTCCTACAAGAGCCCCATAACCCTCATCGTATTTGCTGATGATGGTAGCGGTACTTGCCCAAACAGCCAAGTGCAAACTATCTGAACACGCCGAAGTTCGTAGCGCATTCGCGATCCGAGCCCGGGTGGCGGCCATCGGTGCGGGGCCGCCTGCAGGCTTTGAGCCTGTGCATATGCCGCACCAACCCGACCGAAAGTCGGTCCCCAACCGCGCGGCCCAACTCCGGCCACCGGGTTGCCCCGGGGCGGTTTCCGGGTGTAGCTGGCAACCATGCGAATTTGGAGACATTCGGGTGGATTAATTTGCTGAGAGAAACCTGAGATTCGCTGGTAAGGGCTGCGATCCGTGCTCTCAGACGGGGTGGTCGGTTTGCCGCGGCCGGCTACGCGGCCAGCAGCATCGCCAGGATGGCGGTATCGGGATGACTGATCGGATCGATGCCTACTCGACTCACCATCCCGGTCACCGTGCCGTCGGCTTCAGCCTCCACCCACGCCGCCCGGTGCTCGAGACCAAGATGGGGCAGGCCCGGGAGCAGGAGGCAGCCGGACGCGGCTCCCAAACACTCGGGCAGCGAGGGCGTGGTCTCGGAGGGGGGATGCAGCATCATCAGCGCCGGCGGCTGCTTCTCGGCGAAGTGTCCGGGCAGGACCGCAGAGTCACCGACGACGGGCCCCTCGGCAAGTACGAGTCCCACGGTGCCCGGCTCCGGCCGGTCCGGAAGTTCCTCACGCACACCGAAAATGGTTGTGGTGGAGAGCAGTCCGGGCACTGACGCCACCCGCACCGCCACCATCAGAAGCTGGGCCCACTCCTTGGTCGAATTAGGCCAGCGGCCCGAGACCACGAATCCCTTCAGGCAGCCGCGAGCGTGGAATGGGGCCACCTCGACGGCTCGCCCGGAGCTGTTGTCCATCTCGCCTCCGCGACACTCGTCCTTCTAGTGCGACACGACTGCGGGTCAGTCCGCTCAGCATGAGGCACGCCGCGGCTGGCACGCAACAGGACACGACCACCGGGGCCGGTGAGATAGAAGAGAATCCGCGGTTCAGCGATTCAGAACAAGACGATCAGGGCAAGAACGCCCAACAGCACTGCTGCGATTATCGCAGCGCGCATCGCGGCCAGCAGGTATGACCGGTTGAACGTAGGCGAGGAGTTGCACCAGGAAGACGACGAGGTTACGGCCTGCGGCTCGAACGACGGCGATGCCATTACGGCTCCGTGACCTGCGTGTTCAACGACAACCCCCAGTGAAATAAGTCACACCGATGACAGTTCCGAAATCATAGCCCCAGTACCGGGCTCATTTCAAAGGTGGTTCGGCGGGTCACCCGGTGCGGCGGACTGGGCGCCGTCGGCGTGTCGCCCGGCGCGTCGACGGCACCGCAGCGTCAATTAGCTCAGCAACCGATTTCGCTCAGCACCGGTCTAAATGTCCACTGCAGGCTCAGTTATTCGGATGCTTATCCACAGGCGCGCATCCGCTGATGCAGGATCAATCCGCACGACCGAGCTGTGCGCAACGGGCTTCTGTGGATAACCCTGTGGAAATTGTGGATAGCGAAGCCATTGCTGAGACGGTAGCGGAGCGCCAGTGGCACCCTGTGCCGAATTGAACCTCGCACACCGGCAGTCCGGACGCGCTCGGGTTCATCCGGCGCTGGCTAGGCTGGTCGAATGATTCAGGTGTGTTCCCGATGCGGCACACGATGGAACGTGCGCGATCAACAGCGCGGTTGGTGCCCGCGCTGCAACGGCGCACTGCTGGCGCCGTCGGTGTCAGGACCACCCCCGCCGCCGGCTGCCCGGCAACCGGGTGTTGCTGCCGGCGAAAGGCGCCGCCCAGCGGGGTTCCGCTGGATAGCTGTGCGGCCCGGCCCACCACCACCGACCCGTCGCCGTCGACGGCCGCTCGGTCCGACCCCCCGCTACCAGACCATTCCGCGATGGGGGCTGATCGACCGGATCGAACCGCCCGCGCCGACAGCCGCTGATCGCACCGCTGGCCTGAGCGCGTCACCTACGGTGGTACGGGCCACCGTGCTGGCCACCGCCGCGGTGTTCGCCCTCGGAGTGCTGGCGCACGGATTTCGCTACATACTTCTGCTGATCAACCGCAGCACCCTGCTGCCGCCGCTGGTGGCCAACGGAACGCTGCTGATGGGCGTGCTGGTCAGCCTGGCGGCCATCGCTGCCGTGCTCGCCACCGCTGCCGTCATGACGTCATGGCTGATCGCCCGCCGGGCCGAGGTTTTCGGGCGGCATGGTCAACCCGATCCGCGGCCGGAGTGGGCCCTGTGGGTGGGTTGTCTGGTGCCCGTCGTCAACCTGATCTGGGCACCGGTGTTCGTCATCGAGCTGGCCCGAGCCGAGCGCTCGGAACAGCGACTACGAGGCCCTATTACGGCGTGGTGGATCGCCTGGATCGTCTCGACCCTGATCTCGGCCTGGGCGATGTGGACCAGTTCGGCCACCGAGCCCCAGGCCATCGCCGACAACACCGTCACCGTGATCGTGGGTTATCTGGCCGGACTGGTGGCCCTGCTGCTGCTCATGCGTGTCTTCGACGGGTTCGAGCAGCGGCCGGTGCAGCGCCCACTGCACCGTTGGGTCGTTGTCAGCGATGCGCCGGCCGACACCTCCGATACCGGGCCGGACACGGGGCCGGATCCGGGGCCCGGTACCGAGTCCGATATCGATGTCGATATTGAGTCCAGGGACCGGGAACCGGCAGCATAGGTCTATGTCGGCGGCTGAACCAACGCATGGCCCCCACCCGTTCGTGGTGGCTCATCGCGGCGCGTCGGCAGAGCGTCCCGAACACACCCTCGCCGCCTACGAGCTGGCACTGCGTGAGGGCGCGGATGGCGTCGAGTGCGATGTGCGGCTCACCCGGGATGGCCATCTTGTATGCGTGCACGACCGACGCATCGACCGCACATCCACCGGCACCGGTCTGGTCAGCGAGATGAGCCTGGCCGAACTGAGGGAATTCGATTGGGGCACTTGGCATAGCAGCTGGCGCGCGGACGCGCCGGGTGGTGGCACCGGCCTGTTGACCCTCGATGAACTCATTAGGTTGGTGCTGGACTGGAACCGGCCGGTCAAGCTGTTCATCGAGACAAAACATCCGGTGCGCTACGGCGCACTGGTGGAAAGTAAGGTGCTCGCGCTCCTGCACCGGTACGGGATCGCCGCACCGCCGTCGGCCGATCTCTCCCGCGCGGTGGTCATGTCGTTCTCGGCCGCCGCGGTTTGGCGCATTCGGCGTGCGGCACCACTACTACCCACTGTTCTGCTCGGTGAGACATCGCGTTACCTCGGTGGCAGCGCCGCGACGACAGTCGGCGCGACAGCGGTGGGCCCCTCTATCGCGACATTGCGGGAGCACCCTGAACTCGTCGACCGCGCCGCGGCCCAGGGCCGGGCGATGTACTGCTGGACGGTCGATCACTACGAGGACGTCGAGTTCTGTCGGGAACTCGGCGTTGCATGGGTGGCCACAAATCACCCGGGCCGCACCAAGGATTGGCTGCAGAATGGGCTCGCCGGCGACGCCCCCGAGTAGGTCAGGGCTGCGCGTCCAGCACCGTCTGGGGCACCGGCGCATCAGTGCGAAGGGCCTCGAATAGTTCCGGGGCGGCCTCGGAGTCCCAGATCACCACTGAGCCGGAATCGTTGCCGGTGAATTCACCTATCGGAACCGTCAGTGCGGTGATTCGTCCGCGCAGCGCCCAGCCGAGCCAGGCGAGGTCCCAGACATGGGTGTCCTCGTCGACGGCCAGAGCGTCCACCGCTGCGTGCGGAACCGTGTACCAATGCCAAGGATTGAGCCATACCCACGGACTGGCGACGCGGTGCAGGAGCGCTGACATGAATTCTCGTTGGTGAATCATCCGGTCCAGATCCGCGCGGGCGGTCGCCCGGCTGCGGACGTAGCCCAGGGCGGTCGGGCCGTCCACGGTCTGACAGCCGGCCGGCAGGGTGATCCCGGCCAACGGATCGTCGATCGGTTCGGTGGGACAGACCTGTACCCCGCCGAGGCCGTCGACAAGCGTGCCGAAACCGGTGAAACCGATCTCGGCGTAGTGGTCGAGGTGCAGCCCGGTGGCCAGCTCGACTGTCTGCGTCAGCAGTGCGGCGCCGCCTTCGGCGAAGGCGGCGTTGATCTTGTCGGTCCCATACCCCGGGATCTCGACATAGGAGTCCCGCGGTATCGAGACCATCGTCGTCGGTTCGCCGGAACCGAGACCGGGGAGATGGACTACCAGGATTGTGTCGGTGCGTCCGTTGCCCAGGTCGCCGCCGGTGGACAGTTCCGCCTGCTCCTGCGGGGTGAGGTCGGCGCGGCTGTCTGAGCCGACCAACAGCCAGTTGGTACCGCGCCCCGGTGCGGGCCGACCGTCGTACTCGCCGAAGACGGGAATGCGGCGCAGGGCTGATTCCGCCCAGATCGCTGTGGTGAGGCCCGTGATTCCGGCGAGCAGGATCACCAAAGAGCCGAAAGCCAGTATTCGCTTGCCCCAGTGCGCTTTACGTGCGGCACGATGCGGCACCGGCACTCGCCGCGCAGTCGGTGTCTGCACCCGCGGCGGGGGAGCGGGGCGCTTTCGAGGTATCGGAGTCCGTTGGGGAGGGACCGTTCGTGGCGGCGGTACTGATCTGGGCGGGATGGGTGGGAGAGGTCTGGGCGGGATGGGTGGGAGA
>NZ_JBPCSX010000088.1:0-5279 GCF_051006775.1 Mycobacterium sp. | reverse complement strand
GCGCGCGAGCTCAGGTCGATGTCACCGTGGGTGGTGTCGGGCATGGCGGTGGTCATGGGAATCCTTCCCTTCTGCGGCGCTCGATCACTAACTGCTCGCCGGGAACGGTACGCGGATGGGACGGCTTCCTGTCCGAAACCGCGCGTGCGGGCGGCTCAGCTGACGGTGATCGCGACGGCAGGGCACATGGCCGCCGCCCGCACCGCCCGATCACGTTCGGTCTCCGGCGGGTCCGCATCGAGAATCACGACCTGGTCGGCACCGTCGGGGAGGTCGAACAGTTCCGGTGCCGCCATCAGGCACTGTCCGTGGCCTTCGCACAGGGTGTAATCGACTGAGATGTGCATGAGCCCAGTATCCGGCGCGGCTGCAGCCCCGGCGCTGGACCCCCCGCGCCAGATGTGGCTCGCCCGGCCCAGCGGTACGGTTTGACTGCCGACGTTGGTGCGCCCCCATAGCCCAATTGGCAGAGGCAGCGGACTTAAAATCCGCACAGTGTCGGTTCGAGTCCGACTGGGGGCACTCTCGACCCGCTGCCGGCTGAAACCGGGCGCTCAGCCCTCAGTCGTTCGTCGCACCCAGCGCGTAGGTCGTCAGTTCTCCGTGGCCGAACATCATGTCCGGATCCGGATTCACCTCGCGGGACATCACCTGATAGCCGTTGGCGAGTAGTTCGGCCACGGGCCGGTAGATCGAGTCCGCATCGCGCAGCCAGGTGCTGCGGTACACAACCAGAATCACACGCTCAGCCTCACGCAACAGGTGGTACGACAGCCAGTGCTGAACGAAGCCTCCATCCAATGCGCCGCGTTGCCATTTCGTGTCGTTGGCTGCTGACCAGGTTTCCGGAGGCACCGTCCACTCCGGATTGGCTTGCCTGAAATCGGGGTCGCAGTTCTCGGTCAGAGGGCCGAGCGCATCGGTGAACGCGGTGGCGCCGTGCGTGAACTCCACCGCCGACTTGGCCAGCGCCTTCTGCGAGGTGGAGATGGCCCTGCTGACGTCATCGAGGGTCCGCTGCAGCTTCCCGCGCACTTCAACGAAGGGACAGGAGTCCAGTGCCGCGTTCAACTGACTGAACCTGCGCAGCGGTTGATCGAGTTGATCGACGCCCTGTTCGATGACGGCCACTGCGTCCCAGCAACTTCGGACAAGGCAGGATTGGGAGCAATACGGCCAGAAAATCGCTGACTGCTGGTGGTCGCAATCGATGTATTCGCATCGCGACAGCACCCGCGCCGGTGCCGGCGCCAGGGTCAATTGAGGACGCGGCATGAGCCCCCCGTCCACACACTCGGACGTTCCGCGAATGTCCACATCGGCCCTACGGATCGACAGTCGGCAGTCGCCAGATCATCCGGCCCTCGTCGGTCAGGTGGGTGTAGTCGTTGACGCGGATCAGCAGGTCGGCGTCGGCCGCGACTCGGGGACGGTATGCGAAGCCGCCTCTGCTGCTCACTCCGGGTATGGGCTCGATGCGGGGATCGAATTCGAGCACCACGTTGTCCGTGCGGATATTGCGGTAGAACGAGCGGAGTCGATTCAGTTTGTCCTTCGACATGCCTTTGCCGCCGGTGGCGACGTATTCGCCGTGGTCGCGCATGCGCCGGTAGGGGGAGGTCTGATTCTGCTCGTGCGGGACCTTCCACGGGAAGTGGCGTGCGGCCTCCTCACGGGGAGTCAGCCGTCCACCGTAGGAGCGCTTGTGCCAGGACACCGCCTGTCGGGTCGTACCCAACATACGTGCGATCTCGGACTGGGTGTAACCCTGGCTCTTCAGGTCCTCGATGATGGTGAGCGACAACTCCGGTTGCCCATGGGCCATGCCGGAAAAATACGCGTATGCGCCGTTAGCTGTCAAACGAGAAACTTGTCCGAACTGCGGTTTAAAAAACCGATCACCATCTAGTCAAAAAAACATCATTCGTACATTGTCAAACTGTTGCACGTACGCAGTCAAGCTGATTATGGTGGCGGCGATCGTCCGCTCACATCACCCCGGTAAGGATCCCGACATGACTGCTTCATCGCCCTTTGACGCTTCCTCTGCCGGCCGAGGTCGGCATCGTGGCCGGGGGCGCAGGATCCAGCCGTACGCGTGGCTGGGCGCGGGCGTGCTCACCCTCGGGGTCGGTGCCGTGGTGGCCGGCGGTTCGCCCGTGGCTAGGGCCGACACCACTGACGCGGCGGGCGCTGTCGCGGCGGAGGCTCCGGTGTCGTCGGGGCCTGCGGTGCGGGGATCGGGGCGCGCAGGGTCAGATGCGCAGGCCGTTGGTGGGTCGCTCGCGGGTCGCCGTTCGGCGGGTTCGCCGGGTTCGGTGTTCATTGCGGGCGCGGGCGGGGGGCAGGTTTCCGCGGGTAAGCCGCGCGCCGCCGTGGCGGTGGCCGGGCCGAAAGACGTCAGTGGGCTGAAGACGACCCCGTCGCCTGTCCTGGTGGCACCGAAGGTCGCGGCCCCGGCGGTGGTCGGTAGTTACCCGGCGCCGAACCAGTTGCTGCGGGCCGGTCTGGCGGTGCCTGCGGCGGCGGTGAACGAGCTTGTCGTGCCGTCGGGTCTGGTGGTTGCTCCCGGTGCGGCGCGGGTGCTGTCGGTCGGGGACTGGCAGCCCGGGTCGATCGTCCGGATATTTTTCGGCAACGGCACCGCCGACAACCCCAATGGCGGGTTGTTGTTGGGCAATGGCTATTCCTGGACGGCCCTGACGTGCAACCAGGGGCAGGCCTGCATCGGCGGCAATGGCGGCCTGATCGGTTCGGGGGGCAGCGGTTTCAATGGCGGCACCGGCGGCAACGCTGGGTGGTTCGGCGGTGGCGGCGCCGGTGGGTCAGGGCGCAGTGGGCAGGCCGGCGGCAACGGCGGCTGGGGTGGTTTGTTGCTCGGCAGTGGTGGGGCCGGCGGTACCGGTGGGGCCGGCGGCGCCGGCGGTAACGGCGGGGCCGCGGGTGTGCTGTCGATCTATGGCGACGGTGGGGCCGGCGGTGCCGGCGGGACGGGCGGGGCTGGGGGTCGCGGCGGCAACAGTGCGTTGTTGCTGGGCAGCGGCGGCAAGGGCGGTAACGGCGGTGCGGGCGCGGCCGGTGGCCGCGGCGGAGACACCCGGTGGATCACACTGTGGGGCAACGGCGGTGCCGGCGGGATCGGCGGATCCGGCGCGTTCGGCGGCGACGGCGGCCGGGGCGGTCTGGTGTTCGGCAACGGCGGTGACGGCGGAGCCGGCGGGGTCTCGACCGATAACGCGGTGACCGGCGGCCATGGCGGCAACGGCGGCAGCACCGGACTGCTGTCGCTGTGGGGCAGCGGCGGTGCGGGCGGAGCAGGCGGCCGGGGCGCGGCCGGCGATGTCGGCACGGGCGGTGGCATCGGCGGGGCCGGTGGCAACGGGGGCGTCGGCGGCAATGGTGGCGATGGCAGTTGGATCATCGGGCGCGGCGGTGCGGGCGGTGTCGGCGGCCTCGGTGGGGCGGGCGGCAGCGGCACCGCCGGTAGGGACGGCAAAGACGCCACCACTCCCGGTGGTGACGGCGGCGACGGCCGTGACGGCAGCGGCGGTGGTGTCGGCGGTAACGGGGGCGCGGGCGGGCAGGCCGGTTCGGGCCGGTTCCTGCTGCTTTTCGGGCAGAACGGCCGCGACGGTAACGGCGGTGACGGTGGCACGGGCGGCAGTGCCGGTGCGGCCGGCAATGGTGGTAGAGGCGGTGACGGTGACGCCGCCAACCCTGACGGCGGTGCTGGCGGAAACGGTGGCAACGGCGGCGGTGTCGCGGGCGTCGGCGGCCTCGGTGGCGCGGCGGGCGGCCGGTGCGCCCAAGCGGGCGCCTCGGGAGCGGCCGGCGCAACCGCCGGCGGTGGCGATGGCGGCGACGGCGGTGCGGGCTACAACGCCGCCAGTGATCCCTTCGCGGTGGCCGGCGTCGCCGGTGGCAACGGCGGTAGCGGCGGCAACGGCGGCACCTATGGCGACGGCGGGGCCGGTGGCTTCGGCGGCAACGGCGCGGCCGGCGTGGCCACCACCGGAGTGGGTGGCGCCGGTGGCAATGGTGGTGCCGGCGGTCGCGGTGGTCTGGTGTCCGGTGCCGGTGGCATCGGTGGTGATGGTGGTGCCGGTGGCACCGGCGGTGTCGGTGCGCGTGGTGCAGACGGCGCCGATGCGACCGCGACGACGGCGGCCGGTAACGGTTCCGATGGTGGTGCCGGCGGTGGTGTCGGCGGACGCGGCGGTAATGGCGGCGTCGGCGGTGCGGCGGCAGCCGGCAGCCTCAACGGTAGCGGCGGTAGCGGCGGTAGCGGTGGTGCCGGCGGTGAGGGTGGTGACGGCGGTAACGGCGGCAAGGGGAGCGCGCAGTTCACCGCCGGCGGCAACGGCGGTAACGGTGGCGGTGGCGGGGGCGTCGGCGGTGCCGGTGGTCTCGGTGGTGCGGCCGGCAGTGGCGGTTCCGGGGGCTCGGCCGGTGCCAACGGCAGTGCCGGATCCACCGGCGGTGGGGACTTCGGTGACGGTGGTAACGGCGGGGCGGGCTATGACGCTGCCGCCGATCCGACCGCGGCACTGGGTACCGCGGGCGGCAACGGTGGCGCCGGCGGCAACGCCGCCGCTTACGGCAGCGGCGGCAGAGGCGGTGCGGGCGGCAACGGCGCCACCGGAGGCAATGGCGGCGCCGGTGGCTCGGGCGGCAATGGCGGTTCGGTCAGCGGTGTCGGCGGTTCCGGCGGTACCGGTGGTCGCGGCGGAATCGGTTCGGGCACCGTCGGTGTCGGCGGTGCCGGTGGTGTCGGCGGTGCCGGTGGTCGCGGTGGTCTGGTGTCCGGCTCCGGCGGAACCGGCGGTGATGGTGGTGCCGGTGGCATCGGTGCGGTGGGCACGCGTGGTGCTGACGGCGCCGATGCGACCGCGACGACGGCGGCCGGTAACGGCGCCGACGGTGGTGCCGGCGGTGGTGTCGGTGGTGTCGGTGGTGCCGGTGGCGTGGGCGGTGCGGCGTCGGCCGGCAGCCTCAATGGCAGTGGCGGTAGCGGTGGCACCGGTGGTGCCGGCGGTGAGGGCGGTGACGGCGGTAACGGCGGCAAGGGCAGTGCGCAGTTCACTACCGGCGGCAACGGTGGCAACGCCGGCTCCGGTGGCGCCGCCGGCGGCGCCGGCGGGCAGGGCGGTGCGGCCGGTAGCGGCGGCAACGGCGGCAGCGCGGGCCTCAGTGGCAGTGCCGGATCCACCGGCGGTGGGGACTTCGGTGACGGTGGTAACGGCGGGGCGGGCTATGACGCTGCCGCCGATCCGACCGCG
>NZ_JBPCSX010000087.1:0-18136 GCF_051006775.1 Mycobacterium sp. | reverse complement strand
ACGGTTTTGGCGATCTTGTCCAGCCGGGTGCGGACGCGATCGGCGTGCGGCACCTCGAATACCTGTTTGAGATGCACGACGCCGATGGTCTCGTCGAGGTCGCCGCGGGTGACCGGGAAGCGGGAGTGGCCGGTGTCGCGGACCATGGCCAGCAGGTCTCCGACGGTGTCGTCAGCCTCCAGCGATTCGATCATGGACCGCGGCGTCATGAACTCCTCGGCACTACGTGCGCCGAACTGCAGCGAACGGTCGACCAGAGCGGCGGTGGGCTTGTCCAGTGCACCCTGTTTGGCCGAGGTGCGGACCAGCGAGACCAATTCCTGCGGTGAACGTGCCGAGCTGAGCTCGTCGGCGGGTTCGATGCCGAACCGCCGGAGCATGGCGTTGGCCGCCCCGTTGGTCAGCCGGATCAGCGGGGTCATCAGTGCCGAGAACAGCACCTGCGGACCGGCGACCACGCGGGCGGTCTGCAGCGGTACCGCGATCGCCAGGTACTGCGCGACCAGTTCGCCGAACACCATCGATACCGAGGTGGCGATGAACAGGGCGACGATCAGCGCAACGGGCTCCACCGCGCGGTCCGGCAGGCCGATGGCCGCCATCACCGGGTTGAGCAGCTGCGCGATCACCGGTTCAGACAGGTAACCGGTGATCAGCGTGGTGATCGAGATGCCCACCTGGGCGCCGGAGAGTTGGAAGGACAGCGTCTGGTGGGCGCGCTGGACCATTTTGTCCCGCGATCCGCCGGTACGCGCGTTGGCGTCGACGGTGCTGCGCTCCAGGGCTGTCAGGGAGAACTCGGCGGCCACGAACACCGCGGTGCCCAAGGTGAGCAGGATGAAGCCGAGAAGACTCAGCAGAACCGGGACGGCGCTCATGGTGTGCGCTCATATTAGCTGGTAAGCCCCGGCAAGGGGGTTTACCAGCCGGTTGGCAGTGGGTGTCCCTCGGCGAATCCGGCCGCCGACTGCACGCCCAGGACCGCCTGCGCGTGCAGTTCCGCAATCGTGGTTGCGCCGACGTAGGTGCAGGTGCTGCGCACACCGGAGGTGATGTGATCCAGGAGATCCTCGACCCCGCCGCGGCCCGGATCCAGCGCCATCCGCGAGCTGGAGATGCCTTCCTCGAACAGCGCCTTGCGGGCCCGATCGAACGGGCCTTCGCCGGCTGTGCGGGCGGCCACCGCGCGTTTGGAGGCCATCCCGAAACTCTCCTTGTACAGCTGGCCGGACCGATCGACCATCAGATCGCCCGGTGATTCGTAGGTACCTGCGAACCAGGAACCGATCATGACGTTGGAGGCGCCTGCTGCCAGCGCGAGAGCGACATCGCGGGGATGGCGCACACCGCCGTCGGCCCAGACATGAGCACCGAGTTCGGTTGCCGCGGCCGCACATTCGAGGACGGCGGAGAACTGCGGACGCCCCACCCCGGTCATCATCCTGGTGGTGCACATGGCACCGGGGCCGACGCCGACCTTGACGATGGATGCGCCCGCGGCGATCAGGTCGCGGGTGCCGGCGGCTGAGACGACGTTGCCGGCAACCAGCGGAATGCACAGGTCCAGCGCGGCGACGGCCTTGATCGCCTCCAGCATCTTGAGCTGGTGACCGTGGGCGGTGTCCACGACGAGCACGTCGACACCGGCGGTCACCAATGCCGCGGCCTTGGCGGCCACATCGCCATTGATGCCGACGGCCGCGGCGATCCGCAACCGGCCGGACTCGTCGACGGCGGGGGTGTAGATACCGGCCCGCACCGCGCCGGTGCGGGTGAGCACGCCGGCCAATTCGCCGTTCGGTCCGGTGAGCACCGCGATATCGACCGGGGCGTGCTCGAGGAGTTCGAAGACCCGCCGCGGGTCGGTATGCAGCGGGGCGGTGACGAAGTCGGACACCGCCACGTCGCGCACCCGGGCGAACCGGTCCACGCCGGCGGTGGCGGCCTCGACAACCAGTCCGATCGGCCGGCCGCCCGGCAGGTCGGGTGCGACGACCACGGCCGCACCGTGCGCCCGCTTGTGGATCAGAGCCACCGCATCGGACACCGAGTCCTCCGGCGCCAGGATGACGGGGGTGTCGGCCACCAGGTCGCGACTCTTCACGAACTCGACGGTGTGGCGGACCGCCTCGATCGGCAGGTCCTGCGGGAGCACCACGATGCCGCCGCGCCGCGCGACGGTCTCGGCCATCCGCCGGCCTGCCACCGCCGTCATGTTGGCCACCACCACCGGAATGGTGGTGCCACTGCCGTCGTTGGTGGACAGATCCACATCGAAGCGGGACACCACATCGGAGCGGTTCGGGACGATGAAGACGTCCTCGTAGGTCAGGTCGTAGGGCGGCCGGTTGCCGCCGCCGGCGTCAGCCGAGAGGAATCGCACCCGCTCAGCCTAGGGCCAGCGCCGGCGGGGCGGTCAGTCCAGTCGCACCGACATCGGCGGCACATTCCAGATCGCGTCGCAGTACTCGGCGATGGCGCGGTCGGAGGAGAACTTCCCGCTGCGAGCGGCGTTCAGGATCGACATTCGTGACCATGCGTCGGGGTCGCGCCAGGCCTCACCGACCCGGGCCTGGCAGTCCACGTAGGACCGATAGTCGGCCAGCACCAGGAACGGATCATCGTGGATCAGGTTGTCCAGCACCGGGCGCAGCACCTCGGTGTCACCGTGGGTGAAGGTACCGGCGGCGATCAACTCGAGCACTTCGGCCAGTTCCGGGTCGCGTTCGATACAGGAGGCGGGCCGGTATCCCTGCGCCCACAGGCGTTCTACCTGGTCGACCGTCATCCCGAAGAGGAAGAAGTTCTCCGGCCCGGCTTCCTCGAGAATCTCCACATTGGCACCGTCGAGGGTGCCGATGGTCAACGCGCCGTTGATCATGAACTTCATGTTGCCGGTGCCGGAGGCTTCCTTACCGGCGGTGGAGATCTGCTCGGAGAGGTTCGCGGCGGGGTAGATCAGATGCGCGTTCTGCACATTGAAGTTGGGCAGGAAGACCACCTTCATGAACCGGTTGACATCCGGATCGTTGTTCACCGTCGCCCCCACGGCTGTGATGAGCCGGATGATCCGTTTAGCCATGAAGTAGCCCGGCGCGGCCTTGCCACCGAAGAGGAAGGCGCGCGGTGCGATCGTCAGACCGGGATTCTTCTTGAGCCGGTTGTAGAGGGTGATGATGTGCAGCACGTTGAGGTGCTGTCGCTTGTACTCGTGGATCCGCTTGACCTGGATGTCGAACATCCAGGTGGGGTCCAGCTCGATACCGGTGCTGGAATGCACGTACTCGGCGAGTCGGCGTTTGTTTGACCGCTTGACCTCGCGCCAGCGTTGCCGGAAAGCGGGATCGTCGACATACGCCTCAAGTCGGCGGAGCTGGCCCAGATCGGTCAGCCAGCCATCGCCGAGGGTGTCGTCGAGCAGTTCCCGCAGACCCGGATTGGACAGTGCGACGAATCGCCGAGGTGTCACACCGTTGGTGATATTGCCGAACCGCTCCGGCCACATCTGGAAAAAGTCTTTCAGCACACTGGCTTTGAGCAAGTCCGAATGCAGTCCGGCGACTCCGTTGACTGCGTGGCTGCCGACCGTCGCCAGGTGTGCCATCCGCACGCACTTGCCGCCGTGCTCACCGATGATCGACATCCGGGACAGCCGTTCGTCATCGCCGGGGAAGCGGGCCCGCACCTCATCGAGGAACCGGTCATTGATCTCGTAGATGATCTCCATATGCCTGGGCAGCGATTCGGCGAAGATCGACAACGGCCAGGTCTCCAGCGCTTCGGGCAGCAGGGTGTGGTTGGTGTAACCGAAGGTGGGAACGGTGATCGCCCAGGCCTGTTCCCAGCTGAGCCGGTGATCATCGATCAGCAGCCGCATCAGTTCGGCGACCGCGATCGACGGGTGGGTGTCATTGAGCTGGATGGCCCATTTCTGCGGCAGCGCCTCCAGTGGCAGTCCGACCCGGTTGAGGTGGATTGCGATGATGTCCTGCAGCGAGCAGCTCACGAAGAAGTACTGCTGCTGCAGCCGGAGCCGCTTGCCGACCTCTGGCTCGTCGTTGGGATAAAGCACCTTGGAGACCTTCTCGGCCACCACCTCGTCTTCAACAGCCTTGTAGAAGTCGCCGGTGTTGAACGCCTCGAGGGCGAACGACTCGACCGGCCGGGCGCTCCACAGTGTCAGTGTGTTGCAGTTGTTGACGCCGTAACCCTGGATGGGGGTGTCATAGGAAACCCCCTTGATCATCTGATCCGGCGTCCAGCGCACCCGGTGATGGCCGGCCAGATCCTCGTACTGCTCGGTGTGGCCGCCCCAGTTCACGATGTAGCTTGCGTCGGGTTTGTCGATCTCCCAGGGATTTCCGCTGACCAACCAGTTGTCGGTCTTCTCCACCTGCCAGCCCTCGTGGATCTCCTGATCGAAGATGCCGTACTCGTATCGGATCCCGTAGCCGATCGAGGGCCGCTCCAGGGTGGCCAGCGAGTCCAGATAGCAGGCGGCCAGCCGGCCCAGGCCACCGTTGCCCAGACCGGGTTCCTCCTCGCAGGCCAGCACCACGTCGAGGTCCTGACCGAGTCCGGCCAGGGCTTGGCGGGCCTGTTGCTCGATGTCGAGGTTGAGCAGGTTGTTGCCCAGTTGGGGCCCCATCAGGAATTCCGCAGACAGATAGCAGGTCACTTTGTGGGACAGATCAAGCCAGTCCTGGGTGGTGGCCATCCAGCGCTGCTGCATGCGGTCGCGCACGGCCAGCGCCAGCGCCCGGTAGTAGTGCTCGGGGGTCAACGCCGCCGACGGTCGGGCGATGGAGTACAGCAGATGGTCGCTGATCGCCCGGCGAAGGGCATCAGCCGACAGTGCCGTGCGGCTGGACTCGTGCGGAACTTCTGAGTCGGCGTCGACGACGTCGGTCACGGTGATCTCCTTACTCGCGAGGTTCCGCGAGTGTGGCACCGGGATGTTTCGGTCAGAAGAGTGCCGTGCGTCGATCCGGTGAACTCCCGGACGTCACACGCTCAGGCCTGAACCTCGTTTCGGTCCCCGCTCCACTGAGTGTGGAACCGGGCCGCCGGATCGGCGTCGGTGCGACCGTAGGTGTGGGCCCCGAAGAAGTCGCGCTGGCCCTGGATCAGCGCCGCCGGCAGACGATCGGTGCGTAGACCGTCGTAATAGGACAGCGCCGAGGAGAAACCGGGGATCGGGATACCCAGTTCGGTGGCGGTGACCACCACACGTCGCCAGCTGTCCACGCTCGACTCGATCGCAGTGCGGAAATACGGGGCGGCGATCAGGGTCGGCAGATCCGGGTCACCGTCGAACGCCTCCTTGATGCGGTTGAGGAACTTCGCCCGGATGATGCAGCCGCCGCGCCAGATGGTTGCCAGATCGCCGGGGGTGACGCCCCAGTTGTATTCCGCTGATCCGGCCTGGATCTGGTTGAAGCCCTGGGCGTAGGCGACGATCTTCGAGGCGTACAGCGCCCGGCGCACATCGTCGGTGAATTGCTGTGTGTCGGTGGGTCGTTCGCCGAGTTTTCCGGACGCCATGCCGGCGGCGGCGCGACGCTGGGGGACTGATCCCGACAGCGCGCGGGCGAACACGGCCTCGGCGATACCGGTCACCGGCACGCCCAGGTCGAGTGCGGACTTCACCGTCCAACGGCCGGTGCCCTTCTGCTCGGCCTCATCGACGATGACGTCGACGAGGGGCTTACCGGTCTTGGCATCGACCTGGCGCAGCACCTCGGCGGTGATCTCGACCAGGTAGCTGTCCAGATCGCCGGAGTTCCACTCGGTGAACACCGCGGCGATCTCACCGGCGGTCAGCCCGAGGCCGTCGCGCAGCAGCTGGTAGGCCTCACCGATGAGCTGCATATCGGAGTACTCGATACCGTTGTGCACCATCTTGACGAAGTGCCCGGCGCCGTCCGGCCCGATGTGGGTGCAGCACGGGACGCCGTCGACGTGGGCGGAGATCTCCTCCAGAAGCGGCCCCAACGACGTGTAGGACTCCTTCGGTCCACCCGGCATGATCGAGGGACCGTTGAGAGCGCCCTCTTCGCCGCCGGAGATTCCGGCGCCGACGAAGTGCAGCCCGCGCTCCCGCATCGCCTTCTCGCGGCGGATGGTGTCGGTGAAGAGTGCGTTGCCGCCGTCGATGATGATGTCGCCCGGCTCCATGGCATCGGCCAATTCGCTGATCACCGCGTCGGTGGCCTCACCGGCCTTGACCATGATGAGAACCCGGCGCGGCTTTTCCAACGCAGCCAGGAACTCCTCGACGGATTCCGACCGCACGAACGTGCCGTCGGAGCCGTGCTCGGCCAGCAGAGCGTCGGTCTTGGCGACCGACCGGTTGTGTAGCGCGACGGTATACCCGTGCCGGGCGAAGTTGCGGGCGATGTTGGAACCCATCACCGCCAGCCCGGTGACACCGATCTGTGCGGTCGGGGTGTTCGCGGGGGTATGCGAGGAGCTCATCAAGCGCCTTTCGGGTGCGGGTTGTCGCGAGGGAGTCGATCAGATGAACAACAGGCGGGAGAGCTCGGTGAGCCAGGGGACCGCGATCGTTACGGTCGGGATGGCAAAGACCGCTGCCGCGGCCAGGTATGCCGACACTGACAGGACCAGACTGTTCGGCGCCCCGCACAATCGCCGTACCCGGATCACGGTTGTGGGTCCGCCGGCCGCCATCGCGCCGGCCGGCGTGGGTCCCGCTGCACAGGTAACCAGCGCCCGCGCCAGCGGCCGCGGCCCGGTGACCCGGACTGCGGCGTCGTCGGCGAGGAGTTCGATCAGCAGGCCCACGGCGTTCAGTGCGTTACGGCTTCGGACGAACCGCGGGAAGGCGGTGTGGACCGCGATGAACGCCTCGAGGACCAGATCGTGACGGGCCCGCAGATGGGCCCGTTCGTGGCGCAGGATGGCGGACAGTTCAGCGTCGCTCAGGTTGGTCAGCGTTCCGCGGCTGAGCACTACCCGGCTGCGCACCCCGGGCAGGCAGTAGGCCAGCGGTTCGGCCACCTGCAGCACCCGCACCCCTTCCAGCCGGCGGTCCATCTGGTGCGGGCACTCGCCGAGCAGGTCGACGACAGTGCGGTGCCTGGAGCGTTGCCGGCGGGTGCTGATCGCCACCCGCAGGACCGCAATTGCGAGGCGGGCGCCGATCAGCACGGTGAGCAGGAGGACGCATACCGATGTCAGCCGGAGCGGCCAGCCCGGTGCCGGCCCCGGTACCAACAGACGCGCGGTGATAGCCAGTCCGGCGCTGAATGCCGACAGCACGGCGGCGATCGCGATCGACTGCCACAGCACTACGGCGGCGCGTGGCGCCCGCATCGGCCAGGACGCCCGGGCGAGCAGCGCGGGCACCGGACCGGCGAGGACGATCGCCACAGCGATGAAAGCCAGCGCGGACACGCCCGACAGTCTTCCCTAGAGGGTGCGGTGGACGCCAGCGGCTTACTGCTTATTGGCCTCGAGTTCATCGAGGGCCCGGCGCAGCGCGTCGGCGTCTTCCGCACCGACCCGCTCGACGAAGTGCACCAGTGCGGCCTGGCGATCGCCGGAGTCGGCGGCCTGGTGCAGTGCCTCGACCATCAGGCCGGCCACCAGTTCGTCGCGGCCGTAGGCCGCCGCATACCGGTGCGCCCGGTCATCGCGGATCTGAACGACGAGGTTCTTGCGGGCCAGCCGCTGCAGGACGGTCATCACGGTGGTGTAGGCGAGTTCCCGCTGGGTGCGCAGTGCCTCGTGCACCTGGCGAACGGTCAACGGCTCGCCGCTGGACCACAGATGGTCCATCACGGCACGTTCTAATTCGCCGAGGCGATTAAGTCTCGCCACACCACACCGGTCCCATTGCCGATCAGCGTACCCGCACTTACTACGGAGCGTCGTAACAGACGATCCGCCGGGGTGGTCAGCACCCGAAGATGCGGCCGGTGTAGACACGAACCCGTGCAACCCGAGGAGATGCCGCCGGCCCCGTTCGACACCGAGATCGGCCTGACCTACACCGAATTGTCGACCGATGGCGTCAAGGCGCACCTGACGGTCAAACCGCACCTGCATCAGCCGATGGGCATCGTCCACGGCGGGGTGTGGTGCGCTGTGGTGGAGTCGATGGCCAGTGTGTCGGCCCATCTGTGGCTCAGCGAGAACGGCGGCGGCAACGTCGTCGGTGTCAACAACAGCACCGATTTTCTGCGCGCCGTCACCGAGGGAACCGTCTTCGGGGTCTCCGAGCCGATCCACCGCGGCCGGTTGCAGCAGCTGTGGCTGGTGACGATCCATGACGACAGCGAGCGGCTCATCGCCCGCGGGCAGGTGCGGCTGCAGAACCTGGCCGAACGCTGATCTGCTAGGGCCGTCCCGCCAGCTGCAGAACCAGTTGGGCGCCGCCGAGCGGGCTGGTCGCCAATTGCGCTGTGCCGCCGTGTAATTCGGCCTGCTGCGCGACGAGAGCCAAGCCGAGTCCGGAACCTGAGCGTGATGCCGTTGATCCGCGCGCGAACCGATCGAAGACCGCGGCGCGCTCCGATTCCGGGACCCCGCTGCCGTTATCGTCGACGGTGATCCGGACTCCGTCCGCGGAGCTGGCGACGGCCAATCGCACCTCGGTGGCTCCGCCGTGTTTGACGGCGTTGGCGATGGCGTTGTCGATCACCAGTCGTAAGCCCACCGGAAGGCCCACCATCAGCACCGCCGGCGACGGCACCAGTGACACCACCAGGTCGGGGTAGGTGCGCTCGGCGTCGTGAGCGGCACGGTCAAGCAGTTCGGCGATATCGAAGGGGACGAAGTCGTCAGCGGTGGTGAGCTCGCCCTGCGCGAGCCGTTCCAGTGCGGTCAGGGTGGCCTCGATCCGGCTCTGGGTGCGGACGGTGTCGCCGATGACCTCGGCGCGCTGATCGGGTTCCAACTCCAGGGTGGACAGCACCTCGAGGTTGGTCCGCATCGCCGTCAGCGGGGTGCGCAACTCGTGGGAGGCCACCGCGGCGAAGTCGCGGGCCGATTCCAGCGCCGCTCTGGTCCGGACCTGTTCGTCGCCGATCCGGGCGAGCATGCCTTCGACCGCCTCGCCGATCTCGACGGCCTCGCTGACGCCGCGGACCTGAACCTCCTCGGGTTTGGACTGCGCGTTGATCGCGCGCGCCTGCTGTGCCAACAGCCGGAACGGATCGATCATGATCAGCGAGAAAAACCAGCCAACGACAACGGTGCCGATGATCACACCGCCGCAGATGATCAGCACCCGCCAGTGCAATTCGGCTATCCGCCTTTGGGTTTCGGCCAGTGGCGCACCCAGTGCGATCGAGGCGGTGCCCACCGAGAAGGTGCGCACGCGGTACTCGACGCCGTTGATCGAGGTGTTGGCATATCCATCGGCCAGCTTCGGCAGCAGGATTCCGTTGGGCACCGACATCTCCATCGCTCCGACGCGGACCGTGCGCACCAGATTGCCGTCAGGCATCGGGGTGCCCGGTGCGGGCGGAGCCGAGAGCAGGGTGCTGAAGTCGCCGAGGCTGCTCACCGAGTCGAGGCGGCGGTCCAACTGGCTGTACTGGTCGTTGGTCACGCCCACCCACACCCAGACACCGAGGGTCAGGACGAGTGCGACGACGCTCAGTGCGGCGACGGTGACGATGGTGCGCAGCGAGAGCATCCGGATCGGCAGGCGCTGCAGCATCCGGTAGACGAGTTCGTCGGGTTTGACCACTACGGAGTCACGGACACGAGGGGTGGCTACGAGGCCGCGATCTCGGCCGAGATCTCCGCTTCGATCTCGGCATCCTCCACCGCGGCGGCGATCTCCTCGAGCTGCTCGATACGGGTCCGGGCATAGGCCTGCTGCTCGGTGACGGTCAGCTGTCCGCGCTGGCTGCCGACGAACGTGCCGACCCAGGACAGCGCGGTGGTCAGCCGGGCGCGGAAGCCGACCAGGTAGATCAGGTGCAGGAACAGCCAGGCCAGCCAGGCGATGAACCCACCGAACTCCAGCGGGCCGACCTTGGCCACTGCGGAGTATCGCGACACCGTGGCCATCGAGCCCTTGTCGAAATACTGGAAGGGCTCGCGCATCGCCGGATCGGCACCCTTGAGCTCGGCCTTGAGCAGCTTGGCCGCGTATTTGGCTCCCTGGATGGCGCCCTGGGCCTGACCGGGCACACCCTCGATCTGCACCATGTCGCCGACCGCGAAGACGTTCGGATGTCCGGGAACGGTGAGATCGGGCAGCACTTTGATCCGGCCGGCCCGGTCGATCTCGGCCCCGGACTGCTCGGCGATGATCCTGGCCAGTGGGCTGGCCGCAACTCCGGCCGACCACACCTTGGTGGCGCACTCGATGCGGTCGTGGGTGCCGTCGCCGTGCTGGACGGTGATCCCGTTGCGGTCCACATCTGTCACCATGGCGCCGAGCCGGATTTCGACACCGAGCTTCTGCAGCCGGGCGGCGGCCTTGCGGCCGAGCTTCTCACCCATCGGCGGCAGCACCGCCGAGGCGGCGTCGAGCAGGATCACCCGGGCCTTGGTCGAGTCGATATGGCGGAATGCGCCCTTGAGGGTGTGATCGGCGAGTTCGGCGATCTGACCGGCCATCTCCACACCGGTTGGTCCGGCGCCCACGACGACGAAGGTCAGCAGCTTGGCCCGGCGTTCGGGGTCGCTGGAACGCTCGGCCTGCTCGAAGGCTCCGAGGATGCGCCCGCGCAATTCCAGGGCGTCGTCGATGGTCTTCATCCCGGGCGCCCACTCGGCGAAGTGGTCGTTGCCGAAATAGGACTGTCCCGCGCCGGCGGCGACTATCAGGGTGTCGTACGGGGTCCGGTAGGTGTGCCCGAGCAGCACCGAGTCCACGGTCTGATTGGTCAGATCGATATCGGTGACCTCGCCGAGGACGACCTGGCAGTTCTTGTTGTTGCGCAGCACCACGCGGGTCAGCGGGGCGATCTCGCCCTCCGAGATGATGCCGGTTGCGACCTGGTAGAGCAGCGGCTGGAACAGATGGTGGGTGGTTTTTGCGATCATCTTGATGTCGACGTCGGCCCGCTTGAGGCTCTTGGCGGCCTTCAGCCCGCCGAACCCCGAGCCGATGATGACGACCTTGTGCTTATCCGTCGACGTAGCACCTGGGTGGGTCATCGTTCTTCGCTCCTGTGTCGCGGCAATCTGACCCTTCCACGGTAGTCGCCCATTCTGCCGGCGTCGCGTCGGGTCAGGACCGCATGACGCCCGCCAGGGCCTCGCCGACGGCGGTGATCGACCCGGCGCGGTGATTCGGAATGTTGAGGATCACACCGTCGACGCCGGCGTCGATCACGCTGGTCTTGACCACCTCGGCGATCCGGTCGGGGCTGCCCACGACCACCCGGCCGCGCATCTCCGCCGGGATCATGTCATCGGTGAATGCGGGATCGGGGATCGCGGTGAGCAGAACGCTGGTCTCCAGCGTCGAGCGGTCCCGATCGATTTCGTCACAGCGGCGGGCCAGGGCCTCCAATTTTGCGGGCAACTCGGGAATCGCGGCGATCAGGTTGAGGTGATCGAAGTAACGGGCGGCCAGGCCGAAGGTCTTCTTTTCTCCGCTGCCGCCGATCATCAGCGGGATGTGGTCGCGGTAGCGCGGCACCGCAAGCGCCTGCTCGGTCCGGTAGTACCGGCCGGAGAAGGTCACCCGATCGCCGGCGATCATCGGCAGGATGATCTCGAGTGCCTCGTCGAGCTTGGCGAACCGCTCGGTGAAGGTGCCGAAGTCATACCCCAGTTGATCGTGCTCGAGTTCGAACCACCCGGTTCCGATTCCCAGCACCGCGCGGCCACCACTGATGACGTCCAAGGTGGTGATGATCTTGGCCAGCAGGGTGGGGTTGCGATAGGTGTTGCCGGTGACCAGGGTGCCGAGCAGAACCCGCTCGGTGGCGGTGGCCAGCGCACCCAGCGCGGTATAGGCCTCCAGCATCGGCTCCTCGGGGGCGCCCAGCATCGGAAGTTGGTAGAAGTGGTCCATCACGAACACCGCATCGAATCCGGCGGCCTCGGCTTCGGTGGCCTGCGCCACAACTGTGGGAAACAGCTCGGCGACACCGGTGCCGTAGCTGAAATTGGGAATCTGGAAACCGAGTCGGATGGTCACATCGACGACTCTAGCCAGGCCTCCGGGCCGCGCTACCGGAATGCGACCGCCGCGCCCCTGCCCACATGCAGGGTCTGCCCGGTGATGTGCCGGGCCGCGGGAGTAGTCAGGAACAACGCCAGCCGAGCGATCTCATCGTTCGTCTGGGGCGCGTGCCCGCCGAGTCCGTCGTACCCGGGCAGGGTGGCCCGGCCGCAGGCGACCGTATTGATCGTGATGCCTCGGGTACCGAAATGGTCGGCCACCCCGGCGGTCCAGTTCGCCAGGGCCGACTTCGCGGCGCCCTCGGGTCCGGAGTCGGTGGCGCTGTCCGGCACCACGGTGACGATGGATCCACCCGAGCGCAGGTTGTCACCTGCGGCCTGGACGGTCAGCACGGCCGCGATCACGATCCGGTCGAACGCCGAGCGCCATGCCGCTGCGGTCTCACCCAGGTTGTACGCCCGCGGATCGCCGTCGAGTCCGGCAGGGACCGGCACGCTGATGATGGTGTCCAGGTGCTGCGGAAAGCGCAGCTTGGCCTCGGCGAGGCCGGCCGGATCGGTGGGATCACACACGATCGCGTCGACGTCGAGCTCCTTCGCGACGAGCTCGAGCTCATCGCGGCGCATACCGCTGACCACGACCTGATGGCCCGCGGCCCTGCATGCTTCCGCAACCGTACGTCCAAGCTGGCTGTCGGCTCCGGCGACCAGCACGTCCATCGCTGCCTCCTGAAGGGTTCGGGAGGAAGGTTACTCGACGGTAGCGGCGGGCATCCGGACACCGCCCGCCTCAGACCCTAGGGTGAACCGGCATGAGGCCGAGGCGGGCGCGGAGAGTGTCGCTGCCGCGCTGGGTCTATCTTCCCGCGGCGGTCGGCGTGGCGTTCGTGGTACTGCCACTGGTGGCGATGGCGGTCAAGGTCGACTGGTCACAGCTGGGAACCCTGGTCGGCAGTCCGGCCGCACGGGCCGCCCTGCTGCTCAGCCTGCGGACCGCCGCTGCCAGCACGCTGCTGTGTCTGCTGCTGGGCGTGCCGTTGGCGCTGGTGCTGGCACGCCACAGCGGCCGGTTGACCCGGGTGCTTCGGCCGGTGGTGCTGCTGCCGCTGGTCCTGCCCCCGGTGGTCGGCGGTCTTGCCCTGCTCTACGCGTTCGGTCGTCTCGGTCTGCTCGGCGGGTACCTGGAGGCGGCCGGAATCCGTATCGCGTTCACCACGACCGCGGTTGTGCTGGCCCAAACGTTCGTCTCACTGCCGTTCCTCGTCATCGCACTGGAGGGCGCCGCCCGCACCGCGGGATCCGATTACGACTCGGTGGCAGCGACCCTCGGCGCCCGGCCGTCGACGGTGTGGTGGCGGGTGACGCTGCCACTGCTGGGGCCGGGGCTGCTGTCCGGCGCCGTGCTGGCCTTCGCCCGCGCGCTCGGCGAGTTCGGGGCCACGCTGACCTTCGCGGGTTCCCGTCAGGGCGTGACCCGGACCCTGCCGCTGGAGATCTACCTGGTGCGGGAGAGTGATCCCGCGGCTGCGGTTGCGCTGTCGATCCTGCTGATCGCCGTCGCAGCGGTCGTCGTGGTGGGGCTGGGCGCGCGCCGGCTGAACGGCCGGGGTGGCTGATGCCTGATCTTCATGTCCGGGCGACCGTCGTCGACCGCGGGCTCGATGTCGGGTTCTCGGTGGCAGCCGGTGAGGTGCTGGCGGTGCTGGGGCCCAACGGCGCCGGTAAATCCACGACCGCCGCGGTGATCGCCGGCCTGCTCGACGCTGACTCCGCAATGGTGCGGATCGGGGACCGGACCCTGACCGACACCTCCCGCGGGGTGTCGGTGCCCACCCACGATCGACGGGTCGGACTGCTGCATCAGGACCCGCTGCTGTTCCCGCATCTGCGGGTGCTGGGCAATGTGGAGTTCGCCGCCCGGCGGCATACCGACCGCGCCCGGGCGCGGGCCGGTGCGCGCGGCTGGTTGGAGGCGGTCGGCATCGCTGACCTGGCCGACCGCAGGCCCGCCGAGATCTCCGGTGGCCAGGCGCAGCGGGTGGCGCTGGCCAGGGCGCTGGCTGCTGATCCGGACGTGCTGATCCTCGATGAGCCGCTGTCGGGGCTCGACGTCTCGGCTGCGGCGACGGCCCGCGCGGTGTTGCGGCAGGTGTTCACTGCGGGTTCGCGTCCGGTTCTACTGATCACCCACGATGTGCTCGACGTGCTCGCACTGGCCGGGCGGGTAATGGTTCTCGACGGCGGCCGGGTGGTGGAGGTTGGCCCCGTCGGCCGGGTTCTGGCCGCGCCGCGCAGCGGTTTCGGTGCCCGGATCGCCGGGTTGAACCTGGTGCGTGGGGTCCGGGTCGGACCCGGCCTGCTGCGCACCCCGACCGGGCAGATGTGGCACGGCATCGAGTCCCACCAGCCGGCCGGTGACCATGCCAACGGTGCCATCGGTCAGGATGCGGTCGCGGTGTTCGCTCCGGCGGCGGTCGCAGTGTTCCGGCAGCAGCCCCAGGGCAGCCCGCGCAACAGCATCAGCGGACCGATCGCCGAGATCGAGGCCAGCGGGTCGGTGGTGCGGGTGCGGATGGGGGAGCAGGACGACGGCACCCCGGGTCTGGCGGCCGACGTCACCGGTGATGCGGTCGCGGATCTGCGGCTGATCGTCGGGGAGCGGGTGTGGTTCACCGTCAAGACCCAGGGCGTCACCGTGCATGCGGCGACCTCCGCACGGGAGCAGCCAACAGCGCATCCGCAGTGAACTCGCAGGCCGACACTGCAGACCAGCACACTTGCGTCACGGCTGTAACACGGTAGGTTTTTCGCCATGATCCAGCCGGACCCGAGTTCACGACGCCCGGGCCTGTGGACCGCGCTCGCAGCCAGCGCGGTGGCAGGCGCCACCGTCATCACGATCGCCCTGCCCCCGATGGAGGCAGCGGCCGATCCGGTACCGCCGTCACCGACCACGGCAGCCCCCGCGGTGCCCGCCTCGCCGGCTCCCGCACCGGACTCGCCGGCACCGGTAGATCCGAATGCCCCTATTGCGCCCGCACCGCCGCCGGCGGATCCGAATGCGCCGGTCAACCCGGCTCCGGCACCGTTTGATCCGAATGCCCCGGCCCCGATTCCTGCCGACCCGAACGCGCCGGTCGTCCCGCTGGCTCCGGCTCCGGAGCCCGGGCGGGTCACCAACGCCGCCGGCGGTTTCAGCTATCTCCTGCCGGCCGGCTGGGAGGTGGCCGACGCGTCGCGGCTGAGCTACGGCCAGGCCCTGCTGCTCAAGCAGACCGGACCGGCCCAGCCTGGCCAGGCCGCCCCGACCGCCAATGACACCAGCATCCTGCTGGGCCGGCTCGACCTGAAGTTGTTCGCCGGCGCCGAACCGGACAATGCCAAGGCGGCCGTCCGGTTGGCGTCCGATATGGGCGAATTCTTCATGCCGTTCCCCGGAACCCGGATCAATCAGCAGTCATCCGTCCTGCAGGCGGCGGACCTCCCGGGATCCGCGGCTTCCTACGATGTGAAGTTCTCCGACACCAATAAGCCCAACGGCCAGATCTGGGCCGGGGTGGTTGGTGTCGCCGGCAGCCCACAGTCGCATGCGATCGGAAGCCGCTGGTTCGTGGTCTGGCTGGGAACCTCCAAGGATCCGGTCGACGCCGTCGCGGCCAAGGCTCTGGCCAATTCGATCCGGCCCTACACCGCACCGGCCGCGCCTCCGCCGGACCCCAACGCGCCGCCGCCACCCCCGCCTGCGCCGGGGAACCGGATCGGCGTCCCCATCCCGGTCGAGACGCCGGTTCCGGAGATGATGCCGGGCGGCTGAGCCGGCCTACGCCCTTTTTTGTAGCTCTGTTCGTAGCCCTCGTGGGGGTCTGGTCGTTATCGGCACCCGCTATACCTGAGAGATGGCCGGGCGGCTGTGTCCGGCAGTGCTCGTCTACTCGAAGGGTGTTCGACATGATCCTCGACATCATCTGGATGCTTCTGCTGGGCCTCATCGTGGGCTGGGTCGCGAAACTGGTGGTTCCCGGCAGTGTCAACCTGGGCTGGTTCACCACCAGCCTGCTCGGTATCGCCGGCGGCTGGGTCGGCGGCACCCTGGGCAGCCTGGTCTTTGCGCCACATCAGTTCGACATCACCCCGCCGATCAAGCACTCATTCCTGGGCGCGTTAGTGGGTGCGGTGATTCTGCTGCTGATCTACCGGTCGGCGTCGGGCCGCAAGGTCTAGGTCCTGCGCGCCTCACTCGTCACCGAATTCGCTTCTGCCCCCGCCGCTTTCGCTAACCGGCGGACATGTGCCATACAAGTGCGGCCGCCAGCGCTCCCATACCGTTGAGCGACCAGTGCAGTGCGATCGGGGCTATCAGGCTGCCGCTGCGACGGCGCAGCCAGGTGAAGACGAACCCGGCCGCACCGGTGGCCAGCACCGCCAGCACCACCCCGGCCACCATGCCCGCGACCCCGCCGCCGAGCACCCGGGTGAAACCGACGTTGCCACTCGTCAGGCCCAGTGAGGAGGCGATATGCCACATGCCGAACAGCAGTGAGCCACCGGCCGCGACACCGCGGATGCCCCAGGCCCGGTTCAGCGCACCGTGCAAGACGCCGCGGAACGCCAACTCCTCAGGGATGACGGTCTGCAACGGGATCACGATCATTGAGGCCATCAACGCCCCGGACAGGGTGGCGTACCGGTCATTGAGGAACATCGGCCGGGTCCATGGCAGCAGTGCGCCCACGACGATGACGCTGAGGACCAGTCCGACGGCGGCCAGCGCGTAGCCGGCGCCGGACTTCCAGTGCTCCCGGCCGAGTCCGAGTTCAGCCCAGCCCAGTCCGCGGGCGCGAACCAGGAGGACCAGCGCAACGGCGACGACGGGGACGGTCGCGACACTTGCCCAGGACGTGGTGAAGTGGGCGATCAGGTTGGAGATCGCCAGCACGACGACCACCACCCCGATATCGAGGTAGGTGCGGAAGTGGTGCAGGGCGGCCAATTGGGCCACCGCGGGATGGGGTTGCTGAGCAACCCCGATACAGTCCGACATTTGCTCCCCATTGTACGCCTGGAGGCCTTCGCAGACCCTAGGGTGACGGCGTGAACACCGCAGCGAGCAGCACCGATACCGGAATCGAGCAGTACGGCGTCGAGACCATTCCCGACGCCGCCAGGACCTCCGGTCCAGGTGATGTCGTATCCATCCTGTGGGGCGGCAATATGGCGCTCTCGGTGGGCGTTTTCGGCTGGCTGGCCATCCTCTACGGGCTCAGTTGGTGGGCCAGTGTGACGGCGATCGTGGCAGGCACCGCCCTTGGCGCCCTGGCCGTGACGCCGATGGCCCTGCTGGGCTACCGCGCTGCGACCAATAACTCAGTGGCCTCCGGCGCCTACTTCGGCGTGCGCGGACGACTGGTGGCATCAGTCATCGGTTTGTTGCTGTGCATGGGATACGTCGCGCTGACCGTCTGGACAGGCGGTGAAGCTCTGGTGGCCGTGGTGTACCGGTTGACCGGCAGCGAGGAATCTGTGGTCGGTGACATCGCGGGGTACGCAGTTCTCGCCGTGGCGGTGGCGGTGGTGGCGATCTACGGCTACCGCTGGCTCCTGCGAGTCAACACCGCCATCGTTGTGGTGGTCGGCGCCGCGATGCTGCTCACGGTGATCGGGTTGGCCGATCAGTTCGACGCGATGTACTCCGGTGCCCCCGACGCCTACGCGCTGGGTTCGTTCTGGTCGACCTGGATGCTGGCGGCGTTGACCGCCGGCATCGCGGGGCCGGTGTCCTATGTCACTCAGACTGGAGACTGGACGCGCTACATCTCACCGCGACGGCATCGGCCCGGCCGGTTGCTGGCCGGTATGTTCATCGGCTTACTGATCGGCTTGCTCATACCGACGCTATGGGGTGCCTATGTTTCGTCGATTCTGTTCGACGAGAACAGTTTTCCGGCCGGACTGGTCAGCGGCGTACCCGGTTGGCTGCTGGCCCCGGTGGTCTTGGCAGCGCTCGTCGGCAGCGCCGGTC
>NZ_JBPCSX010000086.1:0-2958 GCF_051006775.1 Mycobacterium sp. | reverse complement strand
CCAGAAAACATCTGGCACAACAGTCATCCCTGACACGGGGGTGCCAGAAACAACAAAACAAAAAACAACAAACAAAAACCACCAAACACACTATTGAGTTCTCAAACAACAGTCCCGGCATCCCTGCCCGGCCGCGCAACCAACCCGCGGCCGAAAGCCGCGTGCTCGTCGTACGGACAGATGGAACACTCCGAAGTCCGGAATCATTCCCTGGGATGCCGCCGCGCTCTGCGGACGAACCGCGTCGCAACGACTTCCATAAGTTACGTCAGGGTTGCAGCGGAGTCAAATCCCCTGAGCTACAGGAACGTTTGACCTTCGTCACATTCAGTTAACCCGCTGTACCCCGGCGATGTTCCGCTTCCCGCGGCGCAACACCAGCCAGCGCCCGTGCAGGAAGTCCGCGGCGTCGGGCACCCACTCCTCGCTCTGTACCCGGACGTTGTTGACCGACACCCCGCCCTCGGCGATGGTGCGCTTGGCCTCTTTCCTACTGGCCGACAGCCCGGTTGCGACGAGCAGATCGACGATGCCGTCGACCGAACCCGCCTTCAGTTCGGCCACCTGCCCGTTACCGGTCTCCCGCAGCGCCGACGCCAGGGTGGGCTCGTCGAGCCGGTCGAGTTCACCGCGACCGAACAAGGCGGCCGAGGCGTGCTCGACGGCGTCAGTGGCGGCCTGACCGTGCACCAGGGTGGTCAGCTGGCGGGCCAGTTGGCGTTGGGCGGCCCGTTCCTGCGGCCGATCAGCGGTGGCCTCCTCCAGTTCGGCGAGTTCGGCGGTCGACAGATAGGTGAACCAGCGCAGGTACCGGATCACGTCGGCATCCGCGGTGTTGACGAAGTACTGATACCAGGCAAACGGACTGGTCATCTCGGGGTCCAGCCACAGGCTGCCGCCGCCGGTCGACTTGCCGAACTTGGTTCCGTCGGCCGACGTCACCAGCGGCACGGTCAGCGCGTGCACGCTCGCCCCGAGCTTCTGGCGCACCAGGCGCACGCCGGCGATGATGTTGCCCCACTGGTCGGACCCACCGATCTGCAGCGAGCAGCCATACCGCTGGTGCAGTTCCACGTAATCGTTGGCCTGCAGCAGCATGTAGCTGAATTCGGTGTAGGAGATGCCCTCGCCATCCAGGCGCCGGCGGATGGTGTCGCGGTCGAGCATGACGTTGACCGAGAAATGCTTGCCGACGTCGCGCAGGAACTCGATGGCCCCGAGCGGTTGGGTCCAGCTCAGATTGTTCTCCACGATGGCTCCCGACCCGGTGCCGGCGGCACCGGCGTCGAATTCCACGAACCGCTCGAGTTGCCCGCGGATGCGTTCAGACCACTGCGCGACGGTGTCGGCGGTGTTCATGGCGCGCTCGCCGGAGTCCCGGGGATCACCGATCAGTCCGGTCGCACCACCGGCCAGCACGATCGGCCGGTGCCCGGCCCGCTGGAAACGCTGCAGCGCAAGAAGCGGGACCAGATTTCCGGCGTGCAGGCTCGGCGCGGTCGGGTCGAACCCGGCGTAGACGGTCATCGGTGGCTGGGCGGCCGCCGCGGCGAGCGCGTCGATGTCGGTGGACTGCGCGATGAGACCGCGCCAGTTCAATTCATCGAGGATCGTCTCGCTGCCCATCATCTGATCTTCCCGTATCGGGTCGGTTCAGCCCGCAGCGACCGGCCGGGGCATGCCAAGGTCACTGCCCAGACAGTCGGCGGCTGCCAGTCCGGACAGCGCGACCATCGGCAACCCACCGCCGGGGTGCGCGCTGCCCGAGGCGAGGTAGAGACCCTCGACCCCGCGCACCCGGTTGGGCGGACGTTTGAACGCGGCGAAGCGGTCGTTACTGGCCGCACCGTAGATGGCCCCGCGGCTGCCGGGGAACGAGCGCGCCAGATCGGCCGGCGTGCGCCGCCATACCAGTTCATCGCCCGGCCCCCACAACCCCGTGGCGCGGATCCGCTGCTCGACGGCGTTCTCCAGCGCGGCCCAGACTTCCGGTGCGCGCGATCCGGAGGCCGGCTCGGCAGGGGCGTTGGCCATCACGAAGACCGGCTCGGCGTCGGCCCAGCCGGCCACACCGTGACAGCGCTCCTGGGCGCAGAGGTACACCGTCGGATCAGCCGGCGGGCGGTCATGGTCGACGATGTCGGCGAACTCCGCGTCGTAATCGCTCGGGAACAGCACCTCGTGCGGCATCCGGTCCGGCCGACGTGCGGCGCGCAACACCGCGTTCCACCCGGACATCGACGGCGCCCCGGCAGCGGGCAGCCGGCCCCCGGCGTCCATCCCGCCACCGCGCAGCCAGCCCACGTCGGCGTTGACCACGACCGACCGGCCGCGCCGTCGGCCGCCGTCGGCCAGAGTCACCCCCGCCACCGCACCGTCGTCGGTCAACAGCCGTTCGACCCGTGCGCCGTATTCGATGATCCCGCCGCGGGTCTCGATGGCGTTGACCAGTGCCTCGACAAGGGCGTGAATCCCGCCCTGGACTCCGTAGCCGCCCAGCGAAAGCTCAATGTGCGCAATGCAATTCAGTGTTGCCGGGGCACGTCGGGGGTCGCTGCCATTGTAGGTGGCGTAGCGACGCAGCAGCATACGCAGGTGCGGCTCGCGGACGTGACGATCGATGGCTGCGGCCATGCTGCGCAACGGGTCGACAGCCAGGAGGGCTCGCGGGCGACGCAGAGCCAGGCCTGTCATCGCCGCCCAGGTGGGTGCCGGGCCGAGCACGAAATTGGGGGCGGCCGCCTCCCAGATCCGGCGGCTGTAGGCCAGGAATGCGGCCAGTTGTGCCTCCGCGTCGGGCCCCAGGGCGGAGGCGACGTTGGCCAGTGTGCGCTGCGGATCGTGGGCCACGTCGATCACACAGCCGTCGGCGTAGCGGTAGCGGAAGCCCGGATCGAGGCGACGCAGACCGATCACGTCATCGAGGCGCAGACCGGCACGGCCGAATACGTCGGCGAA
>NZ_JBPCSX010000085.1:0-4236 GCF_051006775.1 Mycobacterium sp. | reverse complement strand
GTCAGGTCATCATCACGAAGGAAATGCCGGATCGTCATGCCTGAGCTCCCGCGTCGAGAATTCCGGGCAGGGCCCTCAGGAAACCATCCACCTGCGCCTCGGTGATGATCAGCGGCGGGGCCAGCCGGATCACATCGGGAGCGGCCGCGTTCAGCAGGAAGCCGGCGCCGCGGGCGGCGGTCTCGACAGCCTTGGCCTGCGGAGCCGTCAGCACGATGCCGCGCAGCAGTCCGCGGCCCCGGACGTAGTCGACCAACGGGTGATTGAGCGCTTCAATGCCGTCGGCCAACGTCTTGCCCAGCAGATCGGCATGTGTGATGAGGCCGTCCTCGCGCAGAACCCGAAGCACCGCCAACGCGGCCGCGGTGCAGACCGGGTTGCCCCCGAAGGTGCTGCCGTGCATGCCGGGCGTCATCAGGTCGGCCGCCGGGCCGATCGCCAGACAGGCGCCGATGGGCAGCCCCCCGGCCAGACCTTTGGCGAGCGTGACGATATCGGCGGTGACGCCGTCGTGGGTGTGGGCGTAGAAGGTGCCGGTGCGACCCACCCCGGTCTGAACCTCGTCGAGGGCCAGCAGTGCGCCGTGCCGGCTGGTGATCTCCCGTGCCGCGGCCAGGTATCCGGCCGGTGGCACCACCACACCGCCCTCGCCCATGATCGGTTCGAGGAACACCGCTGCGGTGTCGTCGCCCACCGCGGCCGCCAGTGCGTCGACATCGCCGTAGGGCACATGGGTGACATAACCGGGTAGCGGTTCGAACGGCTGCTGTTTGGCAGGCTGACCGGTGAGCGCGAGAGCACCCATGGTGCGGCCGTGGAAAGCATTCTGTGCCGCAACGATTTTGGTGCGGCCGGTCAGGCGGGTGATCTTGAAGGCCGCCTCGTTGGCTTCGGCGCCGGAGTTACAGAAGAACACCCGTGCCGGCAGATCGGAACCGAGATGGGCCACCAGTTGTTCGGCCAGCGCGACACCGGGCTCGGTGGCGTACAGGTTCGACACATGACCCAGCGTGTTCAGCTGCGTGGTGACGGCCTCGATGATCGCCGGATGCCCGTGACCGAGAACATTGACGGCGATACCGGCCAGCAGATCCAGGTAGGCCTTACCGTCGACATCGGTCACCACCGCGCCCTGACCGGAGGCCAGCGCGATCGGCGGGGTTCCGTAGTTGTCCATCATGACCGACTGCCAGCGGTCCACAACGGTGCTCACCGGATGACCTTCGTGCCGGAACCCGAATCGCTGAACAACGCGGCCTGTACGCAGTGCGGGACCCGGCCGTCGATGACATGGGCGCTGGGCACCCCGGCCTGGACTGCCCGCAAGCAGGCCTCGATCTTGGGCACCATGCCCTCCTCGAGACCGGGCAGCAATTCGGCCAGCGTCGCGGTGTCGATCTCACTGACCAGGGAGTCGCGATCGGGCCAGCGGGTGTAGAGGCCCTCGACATCGGTGAGCATCAGCAGCGTCTCGGCGCCGAGCGCCTCGGCGACGGCTGCCGCCGCGGTGTCGGCGTTGATGTTGTGCACAACACCATCGGCGTCCGGGGCGATGGTGGAGATCACCGGAATCCGGCCGGCGTCGATCAGATCGTCGAGCACATCGGCGTTGACATGTTCGACGTCGCCGACCAGTCCGATATCGGTGTCCACCCCGTCCACCACCACGCTGCGCCGGACCGCGGTCAGCAGCCGGGCGTCCTCACCGGTAAGGCCGACGGCATACGGGCCGTGAACGTTGATCAGGTTCACCAGATCTCGGCCCACGGAGCCGAAGAGCACCATTCGGGCCACGTCGAGCACCTCCGGTGTGGTGACCCGGAAGCCGCCCTTGAACTCACCCGCAATCCCGAGACGTGTCAGCATGGCGCTGATCTGCGGCCCACCACCGTGCACCACGACCGGGTGGATACCCACCTTGAGTAGGGCGACCATGTCATCGGCGAAGGCGGCCTTGAGGGCGTCGTCAGTCATGGCGTTACCGCCGTACTTGACGACGACGGTCTTGCCCTGCAGCGATTGTGTCCTCATGAGCTGTAGGCCGAGTTCTCTTCGACGTAGGCATGCGAGAGGTCGGTGGTGCGGATGGTGGCCGCACAGGCACCGAGGTTGAGATCGATGGTGACCTCGATATCCGGGCCGGACAGGTCGACGTCCCGGGCCCCCGGTGCACCGGCCCCGTCGACGCAGACCGGGAAACCGTTGAATGACACAGTAATCCGGGCTGGATCAATCGTGAACGGCACCATCCCCACCGCGGCCAGCACCCGGCCCCAGTTCGGGTCGGAGCCGAACATGGCGGTCTTGACCAGGCTGTCGCGGGCCACCAGTCGGGCCGCGATGACGGCGTCGTTCTCACTGGTTGCACCGGTGACGGTGATCAGCACCCGCTTGGTGACTCCCTCGGCGTCGGCCTGCATCTGGGCGCACAGGTCTTCGCAGATCCGCAGCACGGCATCATCGAGATGAGACTGGCTGGGACGGATCCCACTGGCGCCGCTTGCCAGTAGCAGAACGGTGTCATTGGTGGAGGAACTGCCGTCGACGTCGAGGCGGTCGAAGGTGCGGGCCGCGGCCCTGCGCAATGCAGCGTCCAGCGCAGGTGGATCAGCCACCGCATCGGTGGTGAGCACGACCAGCATGGTGGCCAGTGATGGCGCCAGCATGCCCGCACCCTTGGCCATCCCGCCGAGAGTCCAGTTCTCCGCGGAATCCAGCGAGTGGTGCAGCGCAACCTGTTTCGGCACGGTGTCGGTGGTCATGATCGCCCTGGCCGCGTCATCGCCGCCCATCAGTCCGGCGTGGATCTCGTGGACGATCTCGGTGACACCGGCCAGCACCTTGTCAAGCGGCAACCGGTCACCGATGAGCCCGGTCGAGCAGACGGCCACCTCGATGGCTCCGGTCTCGGTACCCCAGTTCGACAGGGCGGCGGCGACGGCTTCGGCGGTCGCGTGGGTGTCCTGGAATCCCAGTGGGCCGGTACAGGCGTTGGCGCCGCCGGAGTTGAGCACGACCGCGCGCAACCGGCCGGTCGTCAGCGCCTGGCTGGTCCACAGCACCGGGGCCGCCTTGACCTGGTTGCGGGTGAACACCCCGGCCGCCGAATAGTCCGGCCCCTCATTGAAGACCAGGGCCAGGTCCGGCGCACCTGACTTCTTGATGCCCGCGGCGATACCGGCGGCCCGGAAGCCCGCCGGTGCGGTCACGCCTTGCTCGCGCAGCAACCGGGTCTCGAAATGGGTCACGGCGACACCCCAACCGTCGAAAGGCCCTGCGTCTCCGGCAATCCCAGTGCCAGATTCATCGACTGCACCGCCGCACCGGCCGTCCCCTTCACCAGATTGTCGATTGCGCACAGGGCAACCATCACACCGGCGGCCTCGTCGACCGCGACGGCCAACTGCGCCGCATTGCAACCGATGACCGAACCGGTCTGCGGCAGCCGACCTTCAGGCAGCAGATGCACGAAAGGCTCGTCGCCGTAGGCCTTCTCATAGACGGCGCGGATTTCGGCGAGCGACGCCGAGGTGGGTGCGGTGCAGGTGGCCAGGATGCCCCGCGCCGTCGGGATCAGTACCGGGGTGAAGGACACCGTGACCGGGCGGGCGGTGACCGCGCGCAGACCCTGGGCGATCTCCGGGGTGTGCCGGTGCACGCCGGCGATGTTGTACGCCCGTGCCGAACCGATGACTTCGGAGGCCAGCAGGTCGACCTTGGCGGCCCGGCCCGCACCCGAGGTGCCGCTGACCGCGACGACGGTGACGGTGGGTTCGACGAGCCCGGCCGCGACGGCGGGCACCAGCGCCAGCAGCGCCGAGGTCGGATAGCACCCGGGCACCGCGATCCGGGTCGCCCCGCGCAGCCGGTCCCGGCCACCGGGCAGTTCCGGCAGCCCGTAGGGCCAGGTACCGGCGTGCGGCGAACCGTAGAACCTCTCCCAGTCGCCCGGATCGGCCAGCCGGAAGTCCGCTCCGCAGTCGATGACCACGGTGTCCGGGCCGAGTTTTTCGGCGATCTCCGCCGAGTTGCCATGCGGCAGCGCCAGGAACACCACGTCATGACCGGTAAGCACGTCGATCTCGGTGGGCTCCAGGACCCGGTCGGCCAGCGGGAGCAGGTGCGGATGATGCTCGGCCAGGGTGGTTCCGGCGCTGGCCGCCGCGGTGAGCGCGCCGATGGTCAGACTGCCGTCGGCGTGGCCGGGATGGCCCAGCAGCAGACGCAGAATCTCTC
>NZ_JBPCSX010000084.1:0-5822 GCF_051006775.1 Mycobacterium sp. | reverse complement strand
GGAGTCCCCAAGGCTCAAAAGCGCGGATAGTTCCACGTGCAAGCTCCCGTGCCCCAACTCAGCATGAGAAGCATAGGGCGGCGCACAGCCCACTGACCACAGCGAAATGCTCGGCATGGTGGCTGGGATGACGGTTGACGACCCTCCTGATCCAGATGCGGGCCGAGGAGACCTTGGCGGAACTCGGTCGGCGGCGCAGTGCAATAGGCGACACGCTTTTGATGTATTTGCGTACCACTGTCCTGTAGCCCGACTGCAGGCTGGTGCGCGCCGCGTGGTCGGACGGGGCCGCGATCCTTCGGCTCGTTGATGGGCTTCAGGGGGCTGCGGGCGGCCTGAAAGTGGTGCGGTTACCTGCCGGGGACCCAATGCCGTCGGTGCTGGCGGAATTTGCACTCGGGATCAGCTGCGGTCGCGATGTCACCACTTGTGTCACCACTAGGCCCGAAAAGATCACCTCTCGATGTAAAAAAACCCCCGCTGAGCAGGGGGTTTCTTGGTGCGCCGTCAGGGTTTCGAACCCCGGACCCGCTGATTAAGAGTCAGCTGCTCTACCAACTGAGCTAACGGCGCGTGGCAGAGACGATAACAGGCCCGCGCCGGTGGGGTGAAATCCGCCGCCAGAGTCGTGACCAGCGAAGTCGCGCGTGAGTATCGGCCGGACTTAGGATTGCAGGATGCGACGATCGCCGGCTCGGCTGCTGATCACGCTGCTGATAGCCGCCGTGGCCCTCAGCGGCTGTGGTGGTTCCGCGCCGCCGCGGGTGTTGGCTGACAAGGGCACCCCGTACTCCGATCTGCTGGTCCCGAGTGTGACGGTCTCGGTCGCTGACGGCGCCGTCGGCGTCCCGGTGGACCAACCCGTCACCGTCACCGCCAAGGGTGGCGTGCTGGGGTCGGTGTCGCTCGTCGACGCCGACGGCGAGGCAGTACCCGGTCAACTCAGCGACGACGGCGTCACCTGGACAGCATCCGAGCAGCTGGCCTACAACGGCCAGTACACGATGACGGTTCGCTCGATGGGCCTCGGCGGAGTTGACACCGAGAACATCGCCTTCAAATCTCAGTCCCCGGAAAACCTGACCATGCCGTACCTGATGCCCAACGACGGTGAGGTGGTCGGCGTCGGCCAGCCGATCGCGGTGCGATTCGACGAGAACATCCCGAACCGCGCCGCCGCGGAGAAGGCGATCAAGGTGACCACCGATCCGCCGGTCGAGGGCGCGTTCTACTGGCTCAGCAACCGTGAAGTGCGCTGGCGTCCGGAGAAATTCTGGGCCCCCGGGACCAAGGTCGACGTCGCGGTGGACACCTACGGCATCGATCTCGGTGAAGGACTGTTCGGCCAGAAGAGCCTGGCGGCAAGGTTCACCATCGGCGACCGGGTGATCGCCAGCGTCGACGACGGCACCAAGGTGGTGACCATCCGGCGCAACGGCGAGGTCATCAAGACCATGCCGACCTCGATGGGCAAGGACTCCACCCCGACCAACAATGGCGTCTACATCGTCGGGGACCGCTACCGGCACCTGATCATGGACTCCTCGACCTATGGCGTGCCGTCGGACTCCCCGAAGGGCTATCGCCTCGAGGTGGACTGGGCGACGCAGATGTCCTATAGCGGCATCTATGTCCATTCCGCCCCGTGGTCGGTCGGCGCACAGGGCTACAGCAACACCAGCCACGGGTGTCTGAATGTCAGCCCGGGCAACGCCGAGTGGTTCTACAACAACACCAAGCGCGGGGACGTCGTAGAGGTGGCGGGAACCGTCGGCTCGACGTTGCCGGGCACCGAGGGCCTCGGCGACTGGAACGTCCCGTGGTCGCAGTGGAAAGCCGGTAACGCGGCACCGGTGCGGTAGCCAGCTAACCCGTGTCGACTTGGCACAGAAGCCCAGCTCAGGTTACTCTCAGGTAATAGGAGGCGTCGTTCGGCGCCGATCGAGGAGAGCCACAATGCAGATTTCCGTTCGCTCACACCTGACCGCAGGCATGGTTGCCGTCGTCGGGGCCGGCGCCATCGCCATGACCCCCGTCGTCATGCCGGCCACCACCGCCCTGTCCGCCACTCCGGTGACGGCTGTCGCCGACGTGCAGCTCGCCGCCTTTTCGTTCAGCGACGTTCTGGGCATTCTGAACACCTTCGGGCTCGGCGGTGCGCTGCCCGATATCACCAGTCTGATTCCGTCGAACCTGCTGACCGCCGCGGTGACCGAGTTCGTCAGCGAGCTGACTCCGGTCCTCACCGGCGCGGCCACCGAGGCGCTTGCATACGTCACCGGCGCGGTCGCCGGTCTGGTCGTCGGCCCGGAGTCGGTGCTGGCCCGAATCATCGGCGCCGCCGGCAACATCCCGACCGTCCTGACCACGGCCGTCCAGTCGCTGAGCGCCGGTGACGTCGCCGCGGCGATCCAGACCGTCATCACCGGGCTGATTGCGCCGGTCACCGCGATCGGTCAGGCCATCAATGACGCCGTCGTGTCCTTCCAGACCTTCGTGACGACCAAGCTCAGCACGATCGCCGCCGCTCTGCCGAACATCCTGATCAACTCCATTCAGACGGTGGTGAGCGGCAATCCGGGTTCGGTCGTCACCGCCGTTCAGGCGGCGCTGAACAGCTTCCTGTCCGGGCTGGCTCCGGGCGGGGTTTGGAACGCCCCGGGGAATAGCGTGGCCGCTGCTTCGGTGGCCGTGGCGGTTGCAGCACCTTCCGCGGCTGCCGCCGTCGCCGCGCCGCGGGCAGCAACCCGTCGCGCCGCCGCCAAGTCGGTGAGCGCCGCCGCGGTGGCATCGCCGGCGCGGTCCCATGAGGCAGCGGCTCCTTCGGATGCTGCGGCAGCGCCCAAGGCGGCGGCCGCATCGCGTCCGGCGGCTGCGCGTCACGCCGTGAAGGCAGCGGCGTCGGCCGCCGAGTAGGCATTCACAATTTGGAATCGCAATGAGGAAACGCCCCCTGAATATCAGGGGGCGTTTCCTTGTGCCGGGTGGCTGACGGGACTCGAACCCGCGACAGCCAGGATCACAACCTGGTGCTCTACCAACTGAACTACAGCCACCATCGCTACTCGCTGAGCAGCGTGTAAATACTAACCGTTGTCGGTCTCGTCGGCCGAATCGGTTTCGGCCTGCCCGTCGAGTCCGGCGACGGCCTCGGCGATCTCGCTGGTAGACGGCCCCGGCGGGGCGACGAACGCCGTACTCCGGTAGTACCGCAGCTCGCGGATCGACTCCTCGATATCGGCCAGCGCGCGGTGGGCCAGACCCTTCTCCGGCTGTCCGTAGTAGATCTTCGGGTACCAGCGCCGACACAGCTCCTTGACCGAGCTCACGTCGATCATCCGGTAGTGCAGGTAGGAATCGAGGGTGGGCATGTCCCGGGCGATGAATCCGCGGTCGGTCGCGATCGAGTTCCCGCACAGCGGGGCGGTACGGGCGGCTGGGATGTGGGTGCGGATGTAATCCATCACCATCTCCTCAGCGGTCGCCACGTCGATGATCGAGGTCCGCACCTCCTCGGTGAGCCCGGAGCGACTGTGCATCTTGGCCACCACCTCGACCATGCCGTCCAGCGCCTCGTCATCGGTGTGGATCACGACGTCGATGCCTTCGCCGAGGACGTTGAGATCGGCATCGGTCACCAGAGCGGCGATCTCGATGAGCCGGTCCGATCCCAGATCCAGGCCGGTCATCTCGCAGTCGATCCACACCAATTCGTCCCGCACAGCGCTCCACAGTAGGCCTAGCCGACCAAGTAGTGTCGTATCGGCCCAACGGAGGTTCCCAACAGAGGCTAAGGACGAGGTGTCATGACGGACCCGACTGCTTCCCCGGCTCAGCAGATCGCCGCCGGGTACGCCACCACTGGAACGGCGCTGGAACTCGGCTCCGTTTTCGTGGATGGCCAGGTCGATCCGACCGCGCAGATTCGCATTCCGCTGTCGATGATGAACCGCCATGGCCTGGTTGCCGGCGCTACCGGCACCGGCAAGACCAAGACGTTGCAGGTGATCGCCGAGCAGTTATCCGCCGCCGGGGTGCCGGTCGTGATGGCCGACTTCAAGGGCGACCTGTCCGGGTTGACGCGGCCGGGGGAGGCCGGCGACAGGACCGCCGCGCGGGCCAAGGACACCGGAGACGACTGGGTGGGATCGCCGTTCCCGGTGGAGTTCCTGTCGCTGGGCACCGGTGGTATCGGAGTACCGGTGCGCGCCACCATCTCCGCATTCGGGCCCATCCTGCTGTCGAAGGTGCTTGACCTCAACGCGACCCAGGAGTCCACCCTCGGGCTCATCTTCCACTGGGCCGATCAGCAGGGTCTGCCACTGCTGGACCTCAAGGATCTGCGTTCGGTGATCGCCCACCTGACCAGTCCCGAGGGCAAGGAGCAGTTGAAGAACATCGGTGGGGTGTCGGCGACGACCGCCGGAGTGATCCTGCGTGCGCTGATCAACCTCGAAGCCGAGGGGGGCGACACCTTCTTCGGTGAGCCCGAAATCGAGCCGGCCGACCTGATCCGGGTCGACGCCAACGGCCGCGGCATCATCACCCTGTTCGAGGTCGGGGAGCAGGCCGCCCGCCCGGTGATGTTCTCCACCTTCCTGATGTGGGTTCTGGCTGATCTCTTCACCTATCTGCCCGAGGTCGGCGATCTGGACAAGCCCAAGTTGGTGTTCTTCTTCGACGAGGCACACCTGTTGTTCAAGGACGCCTCCAAGGCCTTCCTGGCCCAGGTCGAGCAGACGGTGAAATTGATTCGTTCGAAGGGCGTGGGGGTTTTCTTCTGCACGCAGCTGCCCACCGATGTGCCCAACACGGTGCTGTCCCAACTCGGCGCCCGGATCCAGCACGCGCTGCGGGCCTTCACCCCCGATGATCAGCAGGCGCTGGCGAAGACGGTTCGCACCTATCCCAAAACCGAATTCTACGACCTCGCAACGGATCTCACCGCGCTGGGAATCGGCGAAGCGATCGTCACGGTGCTGTCCGAACGCGGTGCCCCGACCCCGGTGGCATGGACCCGGCTGCGCTCACCCCGGTCGCTGATGGACACCATCGGCACGGACTACATCAAGGCCGCCGCACAGGCCAGCCCGCTGTTCCTCAAGTACGGACCGACCGTCGACCGCGAGTCGGCCTACGAGATGCTGGCCGCCAAGATGGCGCCACCGCCGGGGGAGGCCGTCGATGACGGACTGGACCTGCCGCCGATGCCGACCGGGTTCGACCTGCCGCCGATGCCGGACCCGGTGGAGAAGGCCGAGCCCGGCGTGCTCGAGAAGATGATGGACAACCCGGCGTTCAAGAGCGCCATGCGTTCTGCGGGAACGGTTATCGGCCGGGAGATCAGCCGAAGCATCTTCGGAACCGGACGCCGGCGGCGCTGATGCCGCGGCGGGGCGTCACGCTGACCTCGGCGGCGCGGGAGTTCTTTCGGCACCCGTCGCCCTGGCTGCTGGCTGCCGCGTTGATCGCCGCGCTCATCGCTCGGATCGCACTCGGGGACTTCCGGCTCAGTGACGCCGTTCTGCCACTGGTGATGCGGGCCGGATTCCCATTCCTGGAGTGGATGATGCACGTCATAGTTCTGCACTGGCGGCCGCGTCGGGTGGCCGGGATCACGATCGACCCCGTGCTGGATCGTATACATCGTGAACACCACGTCGAGCCGAGGGTCATTCCGCTCATCTTCATCCCGATGCAGTCCCTGTACGGCGCAGTGGGCTCGGCGTTGATCATCGGACTCTGGATCTTCCCGAGGACGGCTCTGGGGCTGACCTTTCTGGTGGTGACGTTCGCCATCGGACTTGTTTACGAGTGGACGC
>NZ_JBPCSX010000083.1:0-43184 GCF_051006775.1 Mycobacterium sp. | reverse complement strand
GCCGTTGACGGCGGGGTGGCAGTTCTCGTCGTCGGTGTAGCCGGCCAGACCGCCCGTGCCGCCGGTGCCCGCGGTGCCGGCATCGCCGCCATTACCCCCGTTGCTGCCGGTCGGGTTGGCCGCGGTGCCGTTGGCGCCGTTACCACCTTCCCCGGGGGTACCGGCGTTGCCGCCGTTTCCGCCATCGCCGCCGTTACCGGCCCGGGCCGCTCGCTCGAAGAGGAACAGGAAGCGGCCCTCACCGGCCGCGCCGCCATTGCCGCCGTTGCCGGCACTGCCGGCATTGCCGCCATTGCCGCCGTCGGTGCCGTCAACCGTCGGGTCTGTGGAGGTCACACCGTCGATGCCGATTCCGCCGTTACCGCCGTTGCCGCCCCGGCCACCTTCACCGCCGCGGCCGCCCCAGCCGAAGACCCAGGAGCCCTCGCCGCCGTTGCCGCCATTGCCTGCGCTGCCGCCGTCACCGCCGTCGGTTCCGCTATCCCCGGGATCAGCACCGTCGACACCGTTCGCGCCGTCGAGGCCCTGGCCACCGGCGCCGCCGCGGCCGCCGCCGCCCCAGATCGACAGCAGACCCGTGTTGCCGCCGTTGCCGCCGTTTCCGCCGGCACCGGCGAGGCTGGTTGCGGTACCGCCGTTGCCGCCGGAACCGCCCGAGCCCAGCCATAAGCCGCCGAGGCCGCCGTTGCCGCCGTCACCGCCGTTGACACCGGCGCCGCCAACGCCACCGCCCCCGCCGCGGGCGAACAGCGACAGACCGCCGCCGTTGCCGCCGTTGCCGCCGCTACCGCCGGTGCCCGAATCTGAGCCGCCGTTACCGCCTGCGCCGCCGACGCCGCCTCGGTATCCAACGAGCGTGAACACGCCGGTGCTGCCGCCGTTGCCCCCGTTACCGCCGTTACCGGTGGCAGAGGTCGTGGCACCGCCGGCGCCACCGGCGCCGCCCGAGCCCAGCCACACACCGCCGCGACCGCCGTTGCCGCCGTTGCCGGCTGTCACGCCCGCACCACCAACGCCGCCGACACCGCCGCGGCTGTAGAGAAGCAGTCCAAGGCTGTAGCCGCCGTCACCGCCGACGCCGCCCACGCCACCGGCCGAACCGCCGACTCCGCCGGCACCGCCGGTGCCGCCGACGCCGTAGATCGCCAGCAGGCCGGTATGGCCGCCGGTGCCGCCTGCGCCACCGTTGCCGGTGGTGGAGGTGGCCGCGCCGCCTGCGCCGCCGTTGCCGCCGTAGCCGACAAATAGGCCGCCGCGGCCGCCGTTGCCGCCGGCCCCGCCGTTGGTTCCGTCGATACCGGCGCCGCCGTTGCCGCCGTTGCCGAACCAGCCCGCCGCGCCGCCGTTGCCGCCGTTGTAGCCGTTACCGCCATTGCCGATCAGGCCGCCCCTACCGCCATTGCAGGGGTCGCCTTGGTCGCAGGTTTCGGCGGTCCAGGAATAGCCGTTGCCGAACAGGACGCCGGCGTTGGGGTTGTCGGCGGTGCCGTCGCCGATGAAGATCCGGATGATGGCCCCCGGCTGCCAGGCGGTAACCGCCGAGGCGGTAGCACTGCTGGAAGTGGCTGCGGCTGCCTTCGCCGTCTTCAATGCGCTGCCCGTCTCGCGGCGGGTCACTGCCAGGGCGGTCCACATCAGTGGGGCCACCGCCGGACCGTCACCGTTACCGCCGGTTGCCAACCAGGACAGCAGGTTTGCGCCCAGATTTCTTACCGAGGCCGACGCCACCGCTCGGGGTGCTGCTTCATTGGGGGAGGCTGCGGCCGCGACTGTGGCAACCGCGTCGGCCTCGGCCGAGGAGTCACTGTCAACCGGGGCTGCGGACTCCGCGGGACTGTCGGTAATCACCGATCGGGATGGGGCGGCGTCGGTCGTGGTGGGGTGGTCTTCACCAACACCTGCGGCCGGCACGCGCACAGGGGTGTCGTTATTGCGCCGCGGGGCCTTAGCCGCCGCCGCTGCCGAGCCGCCGCTGCGCGGCGATGCCGAGTTGCCGGTGTCACCGCCTGCCGACGCGGACGCGCCGTGGCCCGAACGCCGGGACGGCGAGGTCGATGCGGTGGCACCGGCCGAGGAGTTGTCCGCACTGGAACCGCCCGAGCCGGTGGTGTCTGCGAACGCCAGCGGCATCGACGCCGCAGCGGATCCGACTCCGAGAGCGATAGCCAGTGCGCCAACCCGGCCGACGTAGCGGGCGTACCCCTGAGCCTGCGCTTCTGGCGGAGTCCGGCCGAACTCGATGGCGCGGATCCGACCCCGCCCGTTGGTCCGATAGGTGTGGGCAGAGTCAGCTGAGCGCATGTGAGGAATCCTTTGCCGGACGGAACTGGGCACGGCACCCCCTGCCGCGCGTCTCGAGCAGGCTAGCAAAGCTTCGGCCGGGGTCGTGGGGCAAATCGCTGGATTGTTTCGCCGATCATCCCGTTCAGGCGTACCGCGACAGCTCGACGCTATGGCTCGCGTTGTTTATCCGAGTGACTGGGGGAGTCGGAGGTATCCGTACTCAACGTGACCGTGCAGATTTGGCAAACTCTTGGAAGGTCGTCTGGCGGGCGCTGGTAACGCGTGATTTTCTGCAAAGTCACTTTTCGTGCCGGGTAGGCCCCGGGTGGCTGATTAGCCGAAACTGTTGACCACGGTGGGTGGTGGGTTTACAAACAAGGGAAGCAGGGCAGTGGTTCCAATCCCCTTGCTACTGCGTGGAGCCACTGTCCTGCCATTCCAAAGCAAACCTGCGAAAAGACTGAGTTGTCAAACGGCGCCGTCGCGTCGGGCTCAGAAGACGCTGTAACCGCCATCCAACACCACCGTCTGACCGGTGAAGTAGCCCGATCCCGGGCCGGCCAGCCACACCGCCAGCGCACTGAAATCCTCCGGAGTTCCCCACCGGCGCAACGGAATCCGTGGAAGGACTTTATCCACCACGGCAGGGGAGTTGAGCAGATCGTCGGTCATCGCCGCCATGGTCCATCCGGGAACGATCGCATTGACCCTGATCCCGTCCCGGGCTAATTCCACTCCCAGCCCACGTGCCATGGCGACCAGACCCGCTTTCGCTGCGCCGTAGTGGATGGCAAACGGCTGCCCGTCGCTCATGGACACGCTGCTGGTCAGCGCGATCGAGCCGCCACCGCCGCGGGCCTTCATATGACCGACCACGGCGCGGACCGTGTAGAAGACGCCGTCGAGGTTTACGGCCATCACTCGGCGCCATTCCCCGGTGGTCATCACATCGACCGGGGCAGGCCGGCCGGGCACGCCGGCGTTGGCGAAACAGGAGTCGATCCGACCGAAGCGGGCCAGTGTCTGGTCGAGACCCGCGGCCACGGCGTCCTCGTCGCTGACATCGACGGTGAACGCATCCGCCTCGCCGCCGGCGGCGAGTATCGCGGCGACTGCGGCGTCATTGCGTTCGGCATTGGTGCCCCAGATCGCGACTGCCGCACCGGCCCGGCTCAAGCCGTGCGCCATACCCAGTCCGATACCGCTGTTGCCGCCCGTCACCAGTGCGACGTGCCCACTGAGGTCAAACCATTCGGTCACATGTCTTCCTTCTCTAGATCATGTCTTTTGCGGTCAGCCATCGCATGATGGGCCAGCCGAAGAACACCGGCAGCCACACCGTGAGCACCCGGTAGAGCAGCACGGCCGGCACGCCGATAGCGGTCGGGACGCCGAAGGCGGCCAGGCCACCGATCAGGGCCGCCTCGACCGCGCCGACCCCGCCGGGGGTGGGAGCCGCCGCGGCCAGCGTCCCGCCGACCATCGTCACCACTGTGACTGTGACGAAGGTGGTGCCCCCACCGAAAGCCATGACGCTGACCCAGAGTCCGAGTGCGGCACCGAGAGTTGTTCCAGCACAACCCAATACGATGATCGCGAAGCGCTTCGGCTCGCGGACCAGATCGACCAGATCGGTCCCCACCTCGTTGATCTTGGGTCGCACGGCGGTCTCCAGCCAGACCCGCAGTTTCGGCACGAACAGAAATGTGCCGACGGCGCCGAGCGCCACCCCGCCAATCAAGTACAGAAGAGTCAGCTTCGGCACGAAGTGCGACAGATCGGCCGAGGCCCCGGCCGCGACGCTGAAGAAGATCAGTAGCGCGATATGAGTGATCACCTGAACGGCCTGCTGCACGGCCACCGCCGCGGTGGCGCGCACCGTGCCCAGACCGGCCTTCTGTAGGAACCGCGTGCTCAGCGCGAGGCCGCCCACCCCGGCCGGTGTGGTGGTGGCGGCGAAGGTGTTGGCGAACTGCATGATCAGCACATTGCGGAAGGACACGATCTCCGATGCGCAGGCCCACAGGCCGGCCGCGGCCGCCACATATGTCAGTGCCGAGATACCAAGGCCCAGCAGCGCCCACCACCAGTTCGCGGTGCGCAGCTCGCTGAAGAAGGCCGGCACCGTGCTGATGAACGGGTAGGCGACGTAGACCAGCGCGACCAACAGCACCAGTTGGATCACCTGCTTGCGGGTGAAGCGGGTGATGGTCTCCTCCCGGATCGCGCTTGCGCCGGTCTGGTGCTTGACCTCGTCGCGAGCCGCGGCCGTCACGGACTTGGCGTCGCCGAGGGATCGGCGCAAGCGGGGTGGTAGGGCCGATCGGGTGAGCCGCCGGGAGGCGTCGAGGACGGTATCGGTGCCGAACTCGGCGATTGCCGCCCGCACCGAGGGCTCGGCCCCGAACTTTGCGGTGGTGGTCACCAGCAGTTGCGCGATATCGGACTGCATCTGCTCATCGGAGGCCCCGTACTCCGAGGAGCCGAACCCGCCGAATAATGCGGTACCGGCGTCGATGGTGATCTCGCCGGCCCGAAGGTCGCCATGGGCGATCTGGTGGCGGTGCAGCGCGCCCAGTGCCTGCCATACCGCGGTGACGGCTTCGGGACCGTCGGTCTGGTCCAACACGGAGCCGCGCGGTGAGGTGTGGGCGAACATCGTCCAGCCACGGTCCAGTGCGGAGAGCGTCAGTGTGGTGGTGTTGGCCGCGCCGAGGTCGCCGACGGCGATGGCCATCAGAGCCCGGTGTTCGACCGCCCGGTGCATCGAGGTCTGCAGGGGTGCGGTCTCGCTGTCCCGCAGGACGAGCCAGCGCCAGAACTGGCGCAGCGCGCCGCCGCTGCGCTGATTGGGTCCGTACATCTCGACGACGGTGGTCCGACCGGCAGGGTCGGCGGCGGACAACTCCAGCGGTCCCTGCCCGGCCGGTCGGATCACCGTCAGTGAGTCGACCTCGAAGCCGCGGCGCGATAACGCCCGTACCGCGCCGTCGAGGGGGACCTCCAGTGCCGGGGTGCCCACCACCCACACGACCAGCGCTCCGACGAACCAGCCGACGGCAAGTCCCAGCAGGGAGCGGGCCGGCACCACGGCGCTGACCACCAGGTGGATCGGGACGAATGCCAAGAGCAGGGCCCACCACCACCGCCGCCACCGGGCCGGTAACCAGGGGCCGGACACGGTCAGCACCGCTGCCAGCATGGCGATCCACCGGGGGTCGTCGAGGAACTGCGACAGCATCGTCGACAGCCGCTCGCTGATGTCGAAATGCCAACGGGGCGCGGCTATTCCCTCGCCGGTGATCGACAGCGCCCCCGCCGCGATGAATCCGGCGGCGGCATAGGCGCCGAGTAGTTTCCACTCCCGCCCGGCGATCAGGCCGATGAGGATGACGAAGGGCAGTGCCACGATCGCGATGCCGTAGGCCAGGTACACCAGGTTCGACTGGAACGGGGTCAACACCCCGACGATCCGGGAGATCGATCGCTCCAGGCCGACCCAGTCGCTGCGGGTGATCAGCGAACTGGTGATCACGATCGCCAGGAATATCCCCGCCAGGGCCAATCGGAAGATGTCGGTGGTGCGCCGGGTGAGCGGTTGTAGCAGGCTGCCGGAGACAGCTATCTCCCGACCGTCGACCCGCACGGTTACAAACTAGCGTCAGACCAGGCCCAGATAGCCCAGCAGTGCCGCGGCGCCGACCACGATCAGCGGATTGGTCTTGGTCCGGACGAAAATCACGGTGGCAATGGCAGTGGTCAGGTAGGCCCGCCAGTCGTGATCGGCGGCGCGGCTCATCACCAGCGATGTGGCCAGGATCAGTCCGACGGTCAGGGGCGCGAACCCCTTCTCGACCGCGATGCGCCACTTCGACTTCTCCGCGCGTTTCCACGACACCGTCACCAGATACATCAGCACTGCGGCCGGCAGGATCATCGCAACAGTGGCGATCACGCCGCCGATCACCCCGCCCAGAACGCCGGCCGCCTTGAGACCGGCGGCATAGCCCACCAGGGAGACGATCAGGATGCTCGGTCCCGGGGCGGCCTGCGAGATCGAGAAGATATCAGCGAACTGCCCGTTGGTGAGCCAGTGATGGCCATTGACCGCTTGCAGGTGCATCTCGGGCAGCACCGTATTGCCGCCGCCGATCGACAGCAGCGACAGCACGCCGAACATGCTGACCAATGACAGGTAGGTCGTCATGCCGGCTCAGCCGCCCGGTCGCGGGGCCAGGCCCAGATCAGGCTCAGCGGTGCCAGTATGGCCAGGCTGATCAGCAGCGGCCATCGGAGCAGGCCGTTGAGGACGAAGGCGGCCGCGAACAGGGCGATCGGGATCGGCCCGCTCAAACACTTCTTCCCGGTCTTGATCACCATGGTGATCGTCAGCGCGACGGCGGCCGCGGACGCTCCGTGCAGGGCGCCCTTGACTGCCGGCACCTCTTTGAAGGTGAAGTAGATGAAGCCCATCCCGAGCATCAGCGCCACCGGCACCAGACAGAGGCCGACGACGGCGGCGACAGCGCCGCGGCCGGCCCGCAGGTGGCTTCCGACGAAGACCGCGAGGTTGACCTGGGTGGCGCCGGGCATGATCCGGCACATCGTCATCGCGCTGAGGAACTCCTCCTCACCCATCCATTTCTTGCGGGCCACGACGATCTCGCGGGACCAGGCAGACAGGCCGCCGCCGAACGATGCCAGCGCGATGTGGTTGAACGTGACGGCGATCTGCGCCAGCGAAACCCGGGATGGGGTTTCGTCACTCATGAACCAGGTCCGCGTCGTGCGGAAAGTCATCCTCGTGATGCTCGACGGTGCCGAGCGGATCGGGTGCCTCGTAATGGTGCGAGGTTTTCCAGTCCGACTTGAACACGCGCCGCAACCGGTCGACGATATCGGGCTCGTCGATGATGACGCCCAGCTCGCGGCGGAGGTCGAAGGCGCTGCGGTCGATGTTCATCGAGCCGACAAGTGCCTCCCGGCCGTCGACGACAAGCAGCTTGGCGTGCACCCGGAGGTTCTTCTGCTTGCGGACCTTGACGCCGAACCGGTGCAGCGTGCGCAGCGAGGAGAAGGTGTCCAGGATGTCCCACTCGCTGATGCCGTGTTTCCCGCCGCACAGCACTCTCACTTCGACGCCACGATGGGCGGCGTCGGCCAGTCGGTCGAGGATCACCGCGTCGACGAACTTGGGATGTTGGACGAGCAGTGTCTCGGTGGCGCGATCGATGAACCGGGCCATTTGGAAACGCGAGTTGGAGTTGCTCCACAACAGACCGGCGTCGTTCTCCGGGGTGAAGTCCAGATGCTCCCAATCGGCGTTGAACACATCAGTGATCTGGCGGATGTGCTCAGGGTCATAGGTGATGATCCCGTAGTCCCGGGTGAGGGTGAAGTATTTGATCATCAGGTTGTAGGTGGCGACCATCGCGGCGCGGCCGTCCACCACGATCGACTTCTCGTGTGTCACATAGAATTTCGGACTCGACCACTGGACATCGATCCCCGCGGACCGGAACTGTTGGTAGGTCTCGTCGTTGGCCCGATCACCCCCGGAGCGCTGGGCGTTGAGCATGACCCGCACGTTCACACCGGCGTCGTGACGGGCGATGGTGGCGTCGATCAGACTGGGCTCGGTGAACGTGAATTGCTTTATCAGCAGAGAACTCTGCGCCGAGGAGATGAACTCACGCACCGGTTCGAGACCGTCGTCGGGTTCGACGATCAGGCGCGGGGGAACAACCGGCATCAGGGCTGGGGGTCCGGGGCGGTGCCTGACTCGGCGAGGTTTGCTTCAAACTCCTCCGGGGACATCTGGCCCAGGAGCGCGCCTGTGAGCTCGCCTTCGGCATACATCTCGTGCAGTCGTCGCAGGAAGGCGATCCGGCCGGTGCTGGGGTCTTCGGCCGTCGGGCCGATTCCTGGTGCAGGGGTGCCGGCGCCCGGAATCGCGGGGGTCAGGTTCTGCGGGACCAGATAGTTGGGATCGAATGCACTCAGGCGCGGTAGCAGTGCCGGGGTGACCCCGGCCGGGGCGGCCGGTGCCGGATTCTGGCCCAGTAGCAGGTTCGCGCCGTACGCCGACAGGTCGGGCAGACCGAGCGGACCGGTCGGGCCGTCTCCGCGCTGCCCCAGGGCGTTGCCGATCGAGGAGACCAGTGGCGGTGCGGGGACGGGACTGGGGGTGGCTGCGGGTATGGCTTCGGCTTCGGGTGCGGGTGCGGGTGCGGGGACCGGATCGTCGGCGACGGGCGGGTCCGCCCACGCCATCGGGGCCGGGCCGACCCCCAGCGCGCACGCCGCTATCAGCGCCGCCGCCGTGAACTTCCGCCGTGCTGTCACCGGTCGACTACTTGCAGAGTTCGACGAGTTGTTTGGTGGTCTTGTCGGCCTCGGCCAGCCGGGCCGTCTGCTCAGGATTGTCGTTGTTCTGGCCGGCGAGGTAGTACTGCGCGATCGTCTGAAGCTGGTCGGCGAACGCGGTGAGCGGCTCGGCGAGGTCGGCCGGGGTGTTGGATGCCAGCTTGCTGCGGATGTAGTCCGCCCCGCCCGCCATGGCGAGTCGGGCATTGGCCGCCACCGCCTGCTGGGCCACCGGATCGGGTCCGATGTCGATGCGGGACTGCAGTGCGACGCCATTGCTCACCAGGAAGAAGGCGCTGCAGGCCTGCGCCTTGGGGTTGGCGACGGCGGGGTTGCCGACGCTGGGCGGCTCAGGCGCGGGCTTGAGTAGCGCCCAGCCGGCCGCACCGGCAGCCAACAGCGAGACAACCAGGGCCAACGGCGCGATCCAGCGTGCCGCTCCGGGGCCCTTCGCCGCCGGCTGCGGCGGATACGGGTAGTTGGCCGGGTAGGGCGTCGGCTCGGGCAGAGACATGGCGAAGATGCTACGCGTACCGTTGACGGGGGAGACAAGGATGACGACAGCGAACAAACTGGCATGGGTGGTGTCCGGCGCCGTGGTGGCGGCCGGGGTCGCCGTGAGTCCCGCGGCGTCTGCTCAGACCTGCGCGCCGGGCTTCATCCCCAACCCGTACTCAGCGCAATGTTTGGCACCGGTCAGCACCGCCACGATCAATGGTGTGCCGTGCGTGCCCAGCAATATCGGGCTGTGCAGTTCGTTCGTGCAGAATCAGCAACCCCGCCGGGCGCCGGTCGCCACTGTCGGCTGAACTCGGCTCAGGACTTCGACACCGTCTTGTTCATCAACCGCTGAACCCAGTTCGGTGACACCTGGGACAAGCTTGCGAGGAGTTTGGTCTGCCGTCCCACCGGGTAGTGCACCTTGGGCAACCACTCGCGACCGGGGTGGGTGGCGGAGTAGATGGATTCGGCGACATCCTCGGCGGTCAGGTGTACGCCCAGGGATTTGGTGCTGCCGGTCTCCAGGCCATCGACCATCGCGGTCTGGACGAATAGCGGCCACATCGCGATCACCCGGATCCCGTAGCGGCGCCACTCGAGTTCCAGTGCCTCGGTGAGTCCCCGGACGCCGAACTTGGTGGCGGAGTAGACGGCCAATTCGGGTTGGCCGTAGATCGCCGAGGCCGAGCACAGGTTCACCACCTGGGCACCTGCGGTGTCGCGCAGATAGGGGAACGCCGCATGCAGTCCGGCCATCACGCCGTAGAAGTTGATATCGACCATCCGGCGCTGCTCAGCCAGCGGGATCTGCTCGAAGCGTCCGGAGCTGAGCACGCCGGCATTGTTGACCAGGATGTCCAACCGGCGCGACCCACCGGTGAACGCCCTGAGCTGTTGGTCCCAGTCGTCGGCGTCGGTGACGTCGAGCTCGCCGATGGCAACCTCGCCGCCGCGGTTGGTGATCTCGTCACGCAGGGTCGCCAGGCCGGCCAGATCAACGTCATAGGCGCCGACCCGGTATCCACGGCGGGCGAACTCCAGCGCCGTCGCCCGGCCGATTCCGGCGGCGGCTCCGGAGATGAATACCGTCGGTGCCGCTGAGGCAGATGTCATGTCCCGAATCTAGCCGCAGTCCTGATCATGACGGCAATCCAAATGGCGATGTGAACGGCCCTGTCTCGTAAGGTTGCGGGTCGTGGGGTGCATCTGATGGGCGCGGAAACTCGGACTGACGAGCCGCAATGGCGACGATTCGCCGCCGCGTCGGCACGTCACGGCGCTCCCGCGGGCGGGTACGCCGAACTGTGGCACTGGTCGGTGGAGAACCCCGCCCGATTCTGGCGGGCGGTCTGGGAATTCTTCGACATTCCGGCCGGGAACGCGCTGGCCGAGGGTGAATCGGCTGTGCTTGCCGATGCCGCCATGCCCGGCGCGCGCTGGTTTCCCGGTGTCACGTTGAACTACGTGGAGCAGGTGTTGCGGCAGTGCGACCGCGACGGTGTCGCGATCATCGGCATCGACGAGGAGGGTGCCCGGACCGAGATCGCGTGGCGGGATCTGCCGGGCCGGGTCGGTGCGGTGGCTGCTGAACTTCGGCGCCTCGGCGTCGGAGTCGGGGATCGGGTGGCGGCGTATCTGCCCGACGTGGCGGAGGCGGCAGTCGTCTTCCTGGCCACCGCGGCCGTCGGCGCGGTGTGGTCCAGCTGTGGGCAGGACTACGCCCCGCAGGGTGCTGCTTCCCGGCTCGCTCAGCTCGAGCCGAAGGTTCTGTTCAGTGTCGACGGCTACCGACTCAACGGCCGTTGGCACGACAAGCGTTCGGAGACAGACGAGTTGCTGGCTCTGCTGCCCGGCAGTCCGGAGTTGATCCGCCTCGACAGCGAGGACTATCTGCGGCTGGTAGCTCAACCGGTTTCCCCTGCGGTCACAGTTGTGCCGTTCGATCACCCACTGTGGGTGCTGTTCACCTCCGGCACCACCGGGCGGCCCAAGGGCATCGTGCACGGCCATGGAGGGGTGGTCCTCGAACACCTCAAAGCCGCCGCCCTGCACGGCAACCTCGGACCGGGAGACGTCTTCTTCTGGCAGACCGCATTGAGTTGGATGATGTGGAACTTCCGCACCGCCGGACTGCTGTGTGGTTCGACGGTGGTCTGCTACACCGGTCACCCGATGTATCCCGACCCCGGCCGGCTCTGGGAACTTGTGCACCTCGAAGGAGTCACCTACTTCGGTACCAGCCCGGGTCATCTGCTGGCCGGCCGGAAGGCTGGTTTGCATCCGGGCGCCGACCATGACCTGAGCCGGTTGCGCACGCTGGGCAGCACCGGCTCGCCGTTGCCGGCCGACCTCTACGAGTGGGCGAAAGCCCAAGCGGGCCAACATATCGAGATCTCGTCGATCAGTGGCGGAACCGACGTCGTGACGGCCTTCGCCGGTGGCACCGCCGGTGTTGCTGCGCACCCGGGCGAGTTGACGACCCGTTATCTGGGTGTGGCTCTGCATAGCTGGTCGCCGGCGCGACAGCCGCTCATCGACGAGGTAGGTGAAATGGTCATCACCGCTCCGATGCCGTCCATGCCGATCGGATTCTGGGATGATCCAGACGGATCACGTTACCGTGCAGCCTATTTCGACCATCAATGGGACGACGGACCGGCGCCCGGCGTGTGGCGCCACGGGGACTGGGTGACAATCACCGATCGCGGTTCGGTCATCATCCACGGCCGCAGCGACGCCACCCTGAATCGGCACGGCATCCGGATGGGCTCAGCCGACATCTACGAGGTTGTCGAGGGCATCGACGCGGTGACCGAGGCCTTCGTTATCGGGATCGACGGGCCCGGCGGCGACTACTGGATGCCGCTGTTCGTGACGATGGCCGAGGGTGTGGATCTCGATGAGGGACTGATCGGGACCATCCGCACCCGCATCCGGACCGTGCTCTCGCCCCGGCACGTCCCCGACGAGGTCATAGCCGCACCCGGGATACCCCACACCCGCACCGGGAAGAAGCTTGAGGTGCCGGTCACCGCGATCATGGCCGGTCACAGCGAGGTGTCACTGGATCCCCGCTCCGTCGACCGGCCCGATCTGATTGATTGGTACCGGGAGCAGGGGTTGCGGCACCGCTGGAACGGGGCCTGACACCCTGACCCGGCCCTACACGCGTTCCCTTCGGAACGGATAGGTCTTTGTGCCGCCCGGTGAGCCGTCGCGACAGCTTGGTTAAACCATTCGGCGGCAGTTCCTTCTTCCGCGTTAGAGTTCGGCGGAAAGGCGGCGGACAGCGATGAATCTTGACCTCGATCATTCGTCGGTATTGGGTCTGCAGCTGGTCGACCTCGAATCCGTTGACCGTGACGTCGACCTCCACGCGGGGCCGGTGGTCGCGGTCGGCTCGGCGGCAGTCATCGGCTCTGAACGGGCCCAGCCATGGGTGCAGCGTGCGACGTTCACTCTCAGCTCCGAGCCGGTGACCGATCCTCGTGTTGTCACGGTGCCCTCCGTCGAGGCTGCGACCGAGGAACTGGCACGGCGGGTTCGCCGATGGCCGCAGGCGGCATCGATATGCGACGACGTCCTGCGTGCCGCGCAGCCTGACGCGCCGGTCTGGACCGGTGTCGCAGCCGAGTCGCTGGCCTATTCGACGTTGCAATCGGGTCGCGAGTTCGCCACCTGGCTGGCAAGCCGGGGTCCGGCAGTGCCGGCGCCGACACCCGATCCTGTTGTCGCAGAGCGGGATGGCAACGTTCTGCACATCTGGTTCAACCGCCCGGAACGTCACAATGCGTTCAGCACTGACATGCGTCAGGCGCTTCTCGATCTGCTGGCGGTTGCTGTTCATGACCCCTCGATAGAGCAGGTGGTGATCGCCGGCCGGGGTCCGTCGTTCTGCAGTGGGGGCGATCTCGCCGAGTTCGGCACCTTTGAGGACCCGGCGAGCGCGCACGTAGCCCGGACCCGCCATAGTCCGGCACTTGCCCTCAGCGTGTTGTCGTCGCGACTGGGCGAGTGGCTCGTCGCCCGGGTGCACGGGCGGGTGATCGGCAGCGGCCTGGAGATGGCTGCGTTTTGCGGACGAGTCGAAGCGCACCCCGATTCCCAGATGGCGCTGCCGGAACTGTCGCTCGGCCTGATTCCGGGGGCCGGTGGCACCGTGAGCATCACGCGACGGATCGGACGTTGGCGCACCGCTTATCTCGTCCTGTCAGGGCAGCCCGTGTCTGCGCAGACCTGCTTGGAGTGGGGCCTGGTCGATGCGATCACAATGAGTGGGTGACGGCGTTCGAGATCCCGGCCCGGGTCGTGGCCCGCGCCCGCGTGGACTGTGCCTCGATCACCGACTCCATCACGGAACTTGGGGGACAGCCGGTCGAGATCGATGCCGACGAACTCATCACAGGGCGGTCAGCGCTACTCGGACTGGGTGCGCCGACCCGGATCTCCTGTGGCGGCGCGAGCCAGTTACTGGAAGGCGTCGATGGATGGTGCGCACTCACGTTGAGTCGGCCCGCCGACGTCGACGCCGTTCCCGCACTTCTGGAGGACGATAGCGCGAGCGCGGATCCATGGGAGAGCCTTACCGCCGCCGTCGCACTGCGCCGGGTCGGCGATGTCGTGGCCAGAGCACGGCTGCTGGATATCCCTGCGGCGGTTCTGGGCGAGGTGCGGGCCGCGGAACCGATCATCACAGTTGGTCAAACAGGTGCCAATCGCCCACTGCATGAGGTGCTGGTCGTCGATATGTCGTCCATGTGGGCGGGACCGCTGTGCGGACGACTGCTGGCATCGGCCGGCGCCACCGTGGTCAAGGTCGAGAGTCCCGGCCGGCCAGACGGCACCCGCGGCGGCCACGCCGGATTCTTCGACTGGGTCAACAGCGAAAAGCTGGTCTTCGCCGCACCGTTCGGATCGGGTGAACTCGCCCCGCTGCTGAGGGCGGCCGATGTCGTGATCGAGGGCTCACGCCCGGCGGCCCTGGCGCGCAACGGCCTAGGCCCTGACGTCATACCCGCCCGGCCCGGACGAATCTGGTTGCGGATCAGTGGTTATGGCAGCAGTCATCCGCAGCGGGTCGCTTTCGGCGACGATGCCGCGGTGGCAGGTGGCCTTGTCGTCGAATCCGGCACCGGACCGATGTTCTGTGCGGACGCCATTGCCGACCCACTGACCGGGATCACCGCCACCGCCGCGGTGCTGGCTGCGCTCGGAACCGGTGGCGGCGCCGTTATCGACGTCTCGTTGGCTGCCGTCGCAGCCAGTTACGCGCAGGCCACCGGTCCTGATGGGATGCTCACCCTTGAGGCCCGTGCGCCGGTACTACCCGTGATACCGGCTGGGCCGCTGGGCGCCGATAACGACCGCGTCCGCACCATGGTCGAGAAGCGTCTCGCCGCATGCTGATTCGCCAGGCGACACTGCTTGACGGTCGTATCGCCGATGTGCGATTGGCCGAACGCATCGCCGAGATAGCGCCGGCACTGGCCCGCGAACCCGGCGAACTTGTGATCGAGGCCCGGCGAGGTACCTTGCTGCCCGGGTTGCATGATCACCATATTCATCTGCGAGCGGCAGCGGCGGCTATGGACTCGGTGATGGTGGGGCCACCGGACGCGCACACTCCGGACGATTTTGCCGCCGCCATCGCCGCCGCCGCGGACGATGGGGATGGCTGGATCCGGGCGGTGGGCTACCACGAGTCGGTGGCAGGCCGACTCAACCGGCACGTCCTCGACGCGCTGTGCCCATCGAAACCCCTTCGTGTGCAGCACCGCAGCGGCGCGATGTGGATCCTCAACACCGCGGCACTGGACCGCATCGGTGCCGCCTCCCATCCCGACGGACGGTTTTCCAGCGATGATCTCCGGCTGGCCGCCGCGATACCCCGTCGCGATCCGGATCTGCGCGAACTCGACCGCCGGCTGGCCGGATACGGTGTCACCGGAGTCACCGATGCGACACCCGATCTCGACCCCGATGACATCACGAACCTTCGCGGAGCGATCCGGCAGCGCGTGTCATGCCTATCTCCCGGAAAGAAAATCCTCTCCGATGGCCAGCTCGATCTCGAGGCCCTGACCGACTGGATCGCATTGCGCCGCAATGGCGATCACCCGGTGGCGATCCACTGTGTGACCGTCGCTCAGCTTGTTGTGGCAATTGCCGCACTACGGGCTGCGGGCACACATCCGTCGGATCGCATCGAGCATGCCGCGATGGTGGATCGGGACAACATCGAAGCACTCGCGGACCTGGGAGTCACCGTGGTGACCCAGCCGAATTTCGTTGCTGAACGCGGTGACCAGTACCGCTGCGACATCCCCGTCGACGATCAGGACCAGCTGTGGCGGATCCGATCCCTGATACGTGCCGGCATTACCGTGGCCGGCAGCACGGATGCCCCGTTCGGCGGAATCGATCCGTGGGCGGCGATGCGCGCCGCGGTGCGCCGGACGACGGCCGGGGGACATATCGTCGGAGCTGCCGAAGCCCTCACTCCGCTGCGCGCCCTGCAACTGTTTCTCGGGTCTGCGGATCAGCCGGGCCGAATCCGTGAGATCGCGATCGGGCAACCGGGCGATATCTGCCTGCTCTCAGTTCCGCCGGCCACCGCATTGGCTGAACTCTCGGCCGGGATGGTCGAGTTGACCGCGGTGGCCGGACAGGTCCTGTGACCGTCGTGCGGCTGATCCAATGAGCACGGGGTCGAGGCCGGTGAACTGGAGGTGGTGGCAAACCCTGCTGCGAGATGGGGCTGGAATGGCACCGCATCATCGAACTCAGCAAAACCGGCGCCGTGACCCGGGAACATGTGACCTTCTCATTCAAGCCCGGGGCGGGTCCGGCGTGAGTCATACTCGGACGGTTGCGCAGCAGGTCGCCGAGGTGGCAGTTGCAGGAAGGCCGGGCTCTCATGGCAGTTAAAGGACCAGATCGCTGGTCCCCGGGGATTTCGCTGCGCGGCGGCGTAACGGGACCCATGCAGGGCATCGGTGGGCTGTTCGCGATGTCGGCGGACGCGGTGCGATTCGCATTCCGGCGCCCGTTTCAGTGGCAGGAGTTCGTCAACCAGTCGTGGTTCGTCGCCCGGGTGTCGCTGGCGCCGACGCTGCTGGTGGCGATTCCGTTCACGGTGCTGGTCTCGTTCACGCTGAACATCCTGCTGCGGGAATTGGGTGCGGCTGACCTCAGTGGTGCCGGTGCCGCCTTCGGTGCGGTCACCCAGGTGGGGCCGTTGGTGACGGTGCTGATCGTGGCCGGAGCCGGTGCGACAGCGATGTGCGCGGATCTGGGATCACGCACGATCCGCGATGAGATCGAGGCCCTGGAGGTCATGGGTATCAACCCGGTGCAGCGGTTGGTGACACCCCGGATGCTGGCGTCGGGATTGGTGGCACTGCTGCTGAATTCACTGGTGGTGATCATCGGGATCCTGGGTGGGTACGTGTTCTCGGTGTTCGCCCAGGACGTCAATCCCGGCGCGTTCGCTGCGGGTATCACGCTGCTGACCGGGGTGCCGGAGGTGATCATCTCCTGTGTGAAGGCGGCCCTGTTCGGTCTGATCGCCGGGTTGGTGGCGTGCTACCGCGGGTTGACGATCTCCGGCGGCGGCGCCAAGGCGGTCGGTAATGCGGTCAACGAAACCGTGGTGTACGCCTTCATGGCGTTGTTCGTGGTCAACGTCGTGGTGACCGCCATCGGTATCCGGATGTCGGCGCGCTGATGTCGACGGTGTCTACGCTGCGTGGGGTGTACCCGCGTCTGGTCAACCAGATCGACCGGCCCCGCCGGTGGTTCGCCCGGCTGGGCGACCGGACCCTGTTCTACGGGCGATCGCTGGCCGGGGTGCCGTACGCGGCGGTGCACTTCCGTCGCGAGATCATCCGATTGATCGCTGAGATCTCCATGGGTGCCGGCACCTTGGCGATGATCGGTGGCACAGTGGCCATCGTCGGATTCCTCACCCTGGCGGCCGGCGGAACACTGGCGGTGCAGGGGTACAGCTCGCTGGGCAATATCGGCATCGAGGCGTTGACGGGCTTCCTCGCCGCCTTCATCAATGTGCGCATCTCGGCGCCGGTGGTGGCCGGTATCGGGCTGGCGGCCACCTTCGGCGCCGGTGTGACCGCACAGCTGGGCGCGATGAGGATCAGTGAAGAGATCGACGCTCTCGAGGCGATGGCGATCCGCCCGGTGGAGTACCTGGTATCGACTCGGATCGTGGCCGGCATGATCGCGATCACTCCGCTCTACTCGATCGCGGTGATCCTGAGCTTCCTGGCTTCCCAGTTCGTCACGGTGGTCCTCTTCGGCCAGTCCGCCGGGCTCTATGGGCATTACTTCAACACGTTCCTCAACCCGACCGATCTGCTGTGGTCGTTTCTGCAGGCGGTGTTGATGGCGATCACGATCTTGCTGATCCACACCTATTACGGCTATTTCGCCTCCGGTGGACCGGCCGGGGTGGGGGTCGCCGTCGGCAACGCCGTGCGCACCTCGCTGATCGTGGTCGTCTCGGTCACGCTGCTGACCTCACTGGCCATCTACGGCGCCAACGGCAACTTCAACCTGTCCGGGTAGACGATGACGACATCACCGACCTTCATCCGCGAAAGTGGGACGCTGCGTTCGACCGTTGCGGCTTTCGCCCTACTGCTTGTGGCGGGGTCGGTGCTGCCGGCACCGGCATCTGCCGACACGGCGGAGTGCCATGACGCTTTCTGCACGCCGGGAATCACTGCCGGGGTTGTGCTCGGGGCGCCCTGTTCGGACACCTCCTACTACGTGTTCGGCGTCGACAACCGCAATGGTTGGGGACGGCTGGTCTTCTGCGGCTCGCCGCGACGCTACGAACCGCGCTACTTTCGCTCCCCGCCGATGATGGGCGTCAAGGAGTTCATGAGTGATTGCTCGGGCATGGACAACACCGTCGCCCAGGCTCCGGACGGAATGTTCCTGACATGTGGACTCGAAAACCACGAGAGCGTCTGGGTTCGCGGCGACGCTTAGACGGCGGCCGTCACCGGTGACGAATCGGGCACCGTCACCGGTGACGAATCGGGCACCGTCACCAGTTGCGAAGCGGGCACCGTCACCAGTTGCGAATCGAACACAGCGCGCCCTTGCTGCCGGAGTTCGTCACCACGACGACCCCGTCGACGGCCAGGACGCAGTGAAAGTTCGGTGGATTCTTGGACAGGCCGCTGGTCCCAACCACCATGGCCCACTGGTCCGGGTTGGCCAATTGAACGTTGAGCACCCATGGGTTATCCGGTCCGGTGTCGGCTGAGATTTGTGGGCTGAATTCGTAGGGGTTATGGCTGTAGTCGGCATATGAGGGCGGTTCGGTATCCCGGTAGAAGATCTTGGCGCCGGGAAACGGCTTCTCGGTGAAGATCGAGTAGGTGACCTGGTGAAGCACCGGCTCATCGGCATTCGCCGCAGACGTACCGGGGCCCCCTGCGACGGCTGCTGTCAGCACGATCACCGACGCGATGCGGGTAAATCCCATAGCGCAGTTTTGCACGCGGGAGCAGCCGGCTCCCACTGATTTGCCGAAGTCGCTCTCAGACGAATTCGACGGCCGACATCTTCATCTGACCACCGTCGCGTTCCATGGTCACCACCACCCGCCAGACCCGCGGCTGCTGCTGCGACTGCGGCGCCTGCGGGCCCTCCCGCTGCGATGTCGCCGAGACCAGGACCACCGCCGAGTCGGCGGTCATCGAATCCACCGCCACATCGTTGACGGAGGCCCTGGTGACGATCTTCTCCTCCTGCACCGCCTTGACGAAATCGTCTGCGGTCTCCTCGAAATTGCTGCGGAACCGTCCGGTCGAGCTGTCGAGGACGCGCTGCACGGTCTCCCGGGCGGTGCCGTAGTCCACCGACATCAGGTTGATCACACCCTGGCGCGCGATCGCGGTGTACTCGGCCACCTGCCGGCGTTGTTGCTCGGCGGAACGATGTGCCCAGAGCATGTAGCCGGTCGCCGACAACAGCGCCGCGGTGGCCAGCGTCGCGATCAGAGGAGCGATCAGCGAACGCAGTGGTGCCCGGGGCTGCGGATCGGGCTTCGCAAGATCTTCCAGCGTGCGGCGCAGTTCTGCGGCGCGGGCCGCGGCCGCCTCTGCGCGGGCTTCGGCGTCGGCGACTGCCGCCTCGGCGACCTGCGCCGAGCCGTCGGCAGCGGATTCGCTGGCCGTCATCGGATCTCCTCACCGTTGGGCTCAGCTTAGGACGCCAGCCGAAGGGCAGCGGCCCAGGGGCGTCTAGGATCAGCAGACTTCGAGGTTCCCAGGAGGATCGCCCATGTCCAGCATCGCCGCCCAGACGCATGCCGGCTGAGTTTGACGAACCCGCGTCGGTGACCCGGGTGCTGGCCGAGCTTGCCGAGGCTGAGGCGGATGAGGCGCAGGCCCGCGCCGATGCTGATCGCGCCCGAACCGAAGCCGACCTACTTGGCGCCGATTCGCCCTCGGGACGACCGCGGTCGATGATCGCGCTGGCGGTCGCCGCACTGCTCATCGGCGCAGCGATCACCGCGACCGCCCTGATGCTGTGGCAGCACCGCGGCGTGGCCGCGCATCGCTCGGCGGACAACCAGTTCGTCGACGCCGCCCGTACCGGGGTGGTGGCCTTGCTCTCCATCGACCATACGAAGGCCAAGGAGGATGTTGCGCGCATCCTCGATCTGTCCACCGGTCCGTTCCGGGCCGACTTCGCCCGACGTGCCGACGATTTCATCCAGACAGCCGAGCAGTCCAAAGCGGTCACCAAGGGCTCGATCAGCGTTGCGGCGCTGGAGTCGTCGGCTGCTGATAGCGCAGTGGTGCTGGTCGCCGCGAGTTCGCAAGTGACCAATACCAGTGGGGCGAAGGAGGATCCGCGGCCGTGGCGGATGAGCGTGACAGTGACCCGGGACGGGGACAAGGTGAAGATGTCGGATGTGGAGTTCGTGCCGTGAGCGAGAACGAGAACGAGATCGAGGCCAGCGAGGTCGTCGAAACCATCGAGGTCGACGAGTCGGGCACCGAACCCACTGAGCCCGAGTACGACCCGGTGATCCACTCTCAGCCGGCCGCGCCTCGGCGTAGCCGGCTGACACTGTTCACCGCCGTGGCACTGCTGCTGTCGGCAGTGCTGGCCGGATCGGTCTACTGGTTCATCTTCCGCACCGACCGGTTGACCGATCAGGGCGCGCAAGAGGGCGCACTCGATGCCGCCAAGAGTGGCACCGTGGCGCTGCTGACGTACTCCCCGGACACTGTCGACAAGAATCTCGCCGACGCTAAATCCCGGCTCACCGGCGATTTCCTCAAGCAGTACAGCGAATTCGCCGACCAGACGGTCCTGCCGGCCGCCAAGGAACGCGGTGTCAAGACCGAGGCCACCGTCGCCCGCGCCGCGGTGTCCCAGATGCAGCCGGGCCGCGCACAGGTTCTGGTGTTCGTCAATCAGGTCACCACCAGCCGGGAACGGCCGACTCCCGCGCTGGCCACCAGCAGCGTCATCGTGACACTGGCCGAGCACGACGGTCATTGGCTGATCTCGGATTTCAAGCCCGTATAGACCGCGCAAAGTCCCGGCAGCTGGGGACTTCCGGCCCTGTCGATGTCGGGTGCCCACCGGCCACAGTGACATCGTGAGCGTGGCGTTTCCCGACCCTGAAACGGTTCGGGCTGTCCTCACACTGGCGGGCCGGGCGCCGTCGGTGCACAACTCCCAGCCGTGGCACTGGCGGGTCGGCACGGACAGTCTGCAACTCCACACCGACCCCACCCGGCACCTGCCCACGACCGACCCGGACCGCCGCGACATGGTGCTCAGCTGTGGTGCGGCCCTGCACCACTGCACGGTCGCGCTGGCGGCGATGGGTTGGCATGCCAAGGTGCACCGGCTGCCCAACGGGTCGGAGCCCGACCATCTGGCCACCATCGAGGTCACCGCGCAGGCACCCGACGAGCTCGAGATCATGCTCGCCGCGGCGATCACCCGGCGCCGGACCGACCGCCGCAACTACAGCTCCTGGCCGGTGCCGTGGGGTGACATCGCACTGATGGGCGCCCGCGCCGCCCGCGCCGGGGTGATGCTGCGCCAGGTCGATCTGATCCCGCGGCTCGCGGCCATCGTCGCCGATTCGGTGTCACAGCACGCCACCGATGCCGACTATCTCGCGGAGTTGAGCGCATGGAGCGGGCGGCACGGTTCGGTCACCGGTGTACCGGCCCGCAATACCCCCGACCCGGACCCGGCGGCGGCGATCCCATCCCGAGTATTCGCCGGACCTGCGCTTCGCCAGCCGGCCGCGACGCCGTCGGGGGAGGACAGCGCCGTGGTGATCGTGCTCGGTACCGAGCACGACGACGAACTTGCCCGGCTGCGGGCGGGGGAGGCCACCAGCCTGGTGCTGCTCTCGGCGACCGCGATGGGGCTGGCGTCCTGCCCGGTCACCGAGCCGCTGGAGATTCCGTCGACCCGAGACGCGGTCCGCGTGGACGTGTTCGGTGACAGTGGCCATCCGCAGATGATGGTCCGGTTGGGCTGGGCCGCGGTCGGGGCGGACCCGCTGCCGGCCACGCCGCGCCGTCCCCTTCCGGAGGTCGCCGACTGGCCGCACGACGGCGGGTTCACCGTCGGCTCTGATCCGGTCAGCCGGGCCGGTTAGCCGAAACGCAGGGTGCTGCCCGCAGTCAGGGTCTGCACCTCCCCGCGGCACTCCACCTCGATCGGTGGAAGATCACAGGGGTCGACACTGATCTCGGTGCCGCGGCCACGGATCGTCAGATGCAGGAGATAACCGCGGTAGTAGATCGGCATCCGTAGTGCACCAAGGCTTTCCGGCCACAGCGGATTGATGATCAGGCGGTCGGCGCGGGTCTCCAGTCCGGTCAGGCAGCGCTGCAGAAGGTCGATGCTGCCGGCCATCGCCGCGATATGAATCCCCTCGGCGGTCGTGCCGCCCTGGATGTCGGCGACGTCGGAGGCGAGTACCTGTTGGAAGTAGCGCATCGCGCGTTCGCGGTCGCCGCGGGCCAGCACCCAGGCGTGCACCACCGAACTCAGCGTGGAGCCGTGCGAGGTGCGGTGCAGGTAGTAGTCGACGGTCCTGGGGATCTGTTCGGGCGTGAAGCGATAGCCCATCCGCGCGAAGAGCTCCCGCAACTCGTCGGCGGAGAGCAGATAGAACAGCATCAGCACGTCGGCCTGCTTGGAGGCCTTGTAGCGGTTGACGCTGTCGTTGTCAGCCTCCAGTATCCGGTCCAGGCGGCCGATGTTGCCGTGCCGCTCGCGCAGACCGTGCCAGTCCAGTTCGGCGAGATCGCCGTAACCCTCGAACTGACTGATGACACTCCCGACGGGATCTTCGCCGGCACCATCGGCCGAGTGGAACGGGACATACATCCGGCGGCTGACGTCGTCCCAGCGGTCCAGTTCGCTACCCCGGATTCCGAGTGACTCCAGCAGGTCCAACCGCTCGCGCAACGGCAGGGCGTCGAGGGCGTCGAGGGCGCGGATGATCACCCAGACCGCCATCACATTGGTGTAGGCGTTGTTGTCGATCCCGTCATAGGGCGCATCGGGATACCCGGAGTGGAATTCGTCGGGACCGATGACCCCGCGAATCACATAGCGGCGACGGCGTTCATCGAATTCCGCACGGCTGACCCAGAACCGGGCGATCTCGGCGAGCATCTCGGCGCCGTTCTCGGTCAGGTATTCCAGGTCTCCGGTCACCTGGTAGTACTGCCAGACGTTGTAGGCGACCGCGATCCCGATGTGGTGGGCGCGGGCACTGGCATCGGGGTTCCACCGGCCGGAGTTGGGGTTCAGGTGCAGCTTCTGGCTCTCCTCCCGGCCGTCGCTGCCGGACTGCCACGGGAACATCGCGCCGGCGAATCCGGCCTGCCGGGCAGCGCGGCGTGCTTCGGGCAGTCGCCGGTAGCGGTAGCGCAGCAGCGAACGTGTGATGGCCGGGGAACGCAGGTTCAGCACCGGGAAGACGAACAATTCGTCCCAGAAGATGTGGCCGCGGTAGGCCTCGCCGTTGAGGCCGCGGGCCGGCACCCCGGCGTCGAGATCCTCGGCACGGTTGGGCACGGTCTCCAACAGGTGCAGCATGTGTAGGCGGACCACCCGCATGGCGTCGGGATCGTCATCGAAGTCGATGTCGAAGCGCTCCCAGAGGTGCGCCCACTCGCGGACGTGGCCCTCGCGGAGGTCGCTGTAGCGATCGAGTTGGAGGAGCAACCGGGCTGCGGCGTCGCCAGGTTCGGAGATGGCGGTGTCGAGGCCGGTGAAAATGGTGGCCAGCTTCTCCACGGTGACCGACTCGCCGGCCTGCAGTGCCACGACACAGTCATGGCCGGTTCGGCGCGGCTCGTCGACGAACCGGCGATCGGCGGCCAGCGGCTCCTCGCCGCGCCAGACGGTGGTTCGGGCCGCCACCGCGATCGGGATCCTGGACTGTACGGTCTCGCACACCAGCAGGGCGGAGTCCTCGGACAGCTCCCGGGTTGAGGTGGCGACCAGGTGGTCGCTGGAAAGGTCGCGGTAGCGGTCGACTCCGCAGTTGCGGATGTCACCGTCGATCAGCGACAGGAATTCCACTGTGCCTGACCAGTTCTCGGCCCAGATGGTGGTCTCCACAGCGCAGGCGTGTGGTAGGTGTGCGGCCGCGACACGGCGCTGCAGCACCCGGGTGCTGCGTCCGGCCGGGTCGCGGAAGCGGAAGTCCCGTACCAGTTCGGCGTGCCGAAGGTCCATGGTCTGCTGGTAGCTCAGCACCTCGGTGTTGTCGATGTCGAACCAGTCGTCGCCGTTGATGCGGAATTTCAGTGAGAGCCAGTTCGGCAGATTGACAAGGCTCTCGTTCTCGATCCGGACGCCGGCGATCTCGTCGGTGAGTCGGTTGTAAAGACCTGCCGCGTAGGTTCCCGGGTAGTGCAGCGGCCCGGCGTCGGCCTCCGGTGCGCACCCGCGGGTGGCCCGGTAGCCGTTACCCACCGAACACAGCGTCTCGCGCAGCTTCTCCTGCTCGGGGATGTAACCGCCGAAGGTGAATGTCCAAGGGCTACTGCGGGTCTGGTTGTCGATGTCGGATTGACTGACCATCCGGCCGATGAACTCGCGGACATGGTCGGGGTCGGTCAGAGCGAAGCGGGCCGCGGTAGATCGGTCGCCGTCCTCGCTGTGTTGCACCACGATCCCGATACCGTCGTGCAGAACCGCATCGAAGGCGTCCTCATCAGTCAGGTCATCGCCGATGAAGATCGGCAGCAGGGTCTCGTCCCCGTCGACCTCGCGGGCGATCCACTCGAGCGTTTTCCCTTTGTCCCAGTCCAGGTTCGGGCGCAGTTCCACGACCATCCGCCCGGAGGTCACCCGCAGCCCACTGCGGCGGCCGACTTCGTGGACGGCGGCGGTGACGGCGGCCGCGGAGCCCTCGGCCGCGTTGCGGTAGTGCACGGCCACCGCATACTGCTTGTGCTCAACCACGACGCCGGGGATCTCCGAGAGCCGCTCGGTCAGCTCGGCGGCGGCGCGTTCGAGTGCGGGCACGGCCAGCGCGGCGGTTTCGTTGTGGTGGTAGACGCCGTCCGGGTCGACCATCTCGAAGCCGTGGCTTCCGGCGTACCACAGGCCCGGAATACCGATCCGCGCCCGGATGTCGTCGAGGCCTCGCCCGGACAGCACCGCGACCGGGTACAGCGCCGCCAGCGAGCGCAGTGCCTCGTCGGCGCCCGGCACCAGCGTGGCCGCGGCCGGGTCCTCGACGATAGTGGACAGGGTTCCGTCGAAGTCGAAGAAGAACGCCGGCCGTCGTGCTGACGCGACCCCGGCGATCTGCTCGAACGACGCCAGGGCGTCGGGAAGAGCCGACATCCGCCGGTCGCTGTCGCGCACTGAGACTTCGGCCAGGTCCCCGATGACCGCATCGGCACCACATTCCCGCAACTGGATGCCCGTGGTGCCGGTGCGGTCGACGCCGAGCACCAGACCGAACCCGCCGGCCCGCGCCGCCCGCACGCCGGCTTCGGCGTCCTCCACCACGACGCTGCGCCCGGGACGCACACCGAGCCGACGTGCTGCCTCGAGCAGGATCGCTGGTTCCGGTTTGCCGGGCAGGCTGAGTTCGGCGGCCACGACACCGTCGACGCGGACTCCGAAAAGGTCTGTCAGCCCGGCGGATTCAAGCACCAGCGCAGCGTTGCGGCTGGCCGAGATGACGGCCACCCGCACGCCCGCGTCGCGCAGTCGTCGCACCAGGGCGACAGTGGATGCGAATACCGGAACCCCGGCGGCCACCCGGTCCAGGAACAGTTCCTGCTTGCGATTGCCGAGGCCGCAGATGGTCTCCCGTTCGGGGCCGTCGGTATCCGCCCCCCACGGCAGTGCGACGCGACGCGAGGACAGAAAGTCGCGCACGCCGTCATACCGCGGCTTTCCGTCGATGAAGTGGCGATAGTCCGTAGCCGTGAAGGGGTCATGGTTCTCGGCTTGCAACGGCGCGCGACTGCTCAGATAGCTGTCGAAGAGTTCCTGCCAGGCGGCCTCGTGCACGGCCGCGGTGTCGGTGATGACGCCGTCGAGGTCGAATAGGACCGCATCGTGGTAGCGGGGGTCGATAGCGACTCCTGAGGTACCGGCCGGGTCGCTTCCCATGGGCCGACGATATCGGTGATGAGGCCGTTCGTCGGTCAGGTAGGGGACAAATGGCTCCTGCCGCCAATCCGGCCCTCGGTCTACAGTTGAGCCACACCATCGAAAAGGGGGCTCAAATGTCCACTGCGCCAAGCACTCGGCCGATAGTCGTCGGAGTCGACGGATCGGCGGAGTCGAAGGTCGCTGTCGACTGGGCGGTGCGCAACGCGGCTATGCGGCGGACACCGCTGAAACTGGTCAATGTGCTCAACCCGCCGGTGGTGATGGCCTTTCCCGAGGTTCCGATGCCCGCGGGATTCCTCAAGTGGCAGGAGGAGGAGGGCCGAAAGGTGCTCGACACCGCCCTGACAGCCGCCCGTGCGGCCGCGCCCGATATCGAGATCAGCACTGAAATGGTGGCCGGACCGTCTGTTCCGACCCTGGTGGAGGAGTCCAAGAACGCCCAGATGATCGTGGTGGGCTGCCGCGGTCGCGGTGCCCTGGCGCGCGGTCTACTCGGGTCGGTCAGCACCGCCCTGGTCCACCACGCGTTGTGTCCGGTGGCGATCATCCACGACGCGGATCCGTTGATGCCGCACCCCTCCCAGGCCCCGGTGGTCGTCGGACTCGACGGGTCCCCGGCCTCGGAACAGGCGGTGGCCATCGCCTTCGAGGAGGCGTCGTTCCGCGGTGTTGAACTGGTGGCCGTCTTCTCCTGGAGCGACACCGGCGTCTTCGAGTTCCCCGGCGTGGACTGGTCCACCCAGCAGTCGCTGGCCGAGGAGACCCTCAGCGAACGACTCTCCGGTTGGCAGGAGCGCTACCCCGACGTGTTGGTGCGCCGTGTGGTGGTCGCCGATCGGCCGGCGCACCAGTTACTCGAGCAGTCCGAATCGGCTCAGCTTCTCGTGGTGGGAAGTCACGGCCGCGGCGGCTTCGCCGGGATGCTGCTTGGCTCGGTGAGTACCGCGGTGGTGCACGGCGCCAGGACACCGGTGATCGTCGCGCGGTGACGATGCCGGCCGCGGCCGGAGGAGGAACCGGGCAATCCGGTTTCGCGCGGTGACGATGCCGGCCGTGACGCGCTAGGTAAGCGGTGCGCTCCACCGCAGCACGGTGCCGCCGTCCGGTGCAGGGCTGATCGTCAACTCGCCACCCATCTGCTCGGCCCGGCTGCGTAGGTTGTTCAGGCCGCTCGCCGTCACATCGGCCGGCATGCCACAACCGTCGTCGGTCACCTCGATGGCCAGCTCGTCTTCGACCCGAATCGTGACTGCGACGCCAGTCGCACCGGCGTGCCGGACCGCGTTGCTGACGGCCTCCCGGACCACCGCTTCGGCATGATCGGCCAGGGTGCTGCCCACCACAGACAGCGGGCCGATGAACTGCGCCGTGGTTCGCGGCCCGGTGCCGGAGAATCCCGCGATGGCTTCGGTGATCCGCTGTCGCAGCCGGGTGGTGCCAGCGGCGCCGCCGTGCAGGTCGAAGATCGTGGTGCGGATGTCCCCGATCACGCTCTGCAACTCGTCGACGGTGTCGGCCAGCCGATCGGCGACCTCGGGGGAGTCGGTGCGCGCGATGGTGCCCTGCAGTGCCAGGCCGGCCGCGAACAGCCGCTGGATCACGTGGTCGTGCAGATCCCGTGCAATACGGTCCCGGTCGGCGACCAGATCGAGTTCGCGCATCCTGCGCTGGGTGCCGGCCAGCTGCCAGGCCAGTGCGGCCTGATCGGCGAAGGCCGCCATCATGTCCAGTTGTTCGGCGGTGAACTCCGGCCCATCCTCGCGGCGCAGCACCACCACGACGCCGGCGACCTTCTCGGTGGTGCGCAGCGGCACCACCAGTGCAGGCCCGGCGGACGCCATCAGGTCGGTCGCCATCGCTTGCAGACGCCGCGGTGTCCGGTCGGTGAAGGTTTCCCCGATCACGGTTCCCGTCATGCCGATCGACCGCGATTCCTCGGATGGGCTTGCCGACCCCGCCGTCTCCACCACGACCAGTTCGTCAACCTCACCCGGTACCGCCACCACCGCGGCATCAGCTCCGGTGAGCTTGACCGCGTCTTCGGCGATCAGCCGGAAAACCTGCCCCGGTTCGTCACCGGCCAGCAGGCGGGTGGCGATGTCCCGGGTCGCCGCGATCCAGGACTGCCGCGCTCGGGACTGCTCATAGAGTCGGGCATTGTCGATCGCGATTCCGGCCGCCGCGGCGAGTGCCTCGGCCAGTACCTCATCCTGCTCGGTGAAGGGCAGGCCGTCGATCTTCTCGGTCAGGTAGAGGTTGCCGTAAACCTCCTCGCGGATCCGGATCGGCACCCCCAGGAATGTGCGCATCGGCGGATGGTTCGGCGGGAATCCCACCGAGGCCGGGTGTGACCGGATGTCGTCGAGCCGGATCGGCAACGGGTCGTCGATCAGAAGGCCCAGCACTCCGCGGCCGGAGGGTAGTTCTCCGATCCGTTGGCGTCCCTCCTCGTCGATACCTTCGGCGATGAAGCCGACGAGTGCGTGAGCCTCGCCGCGGACCCCCAGTGCGCCGTAGCGGGCCGACACCAGATCCGTCGCGGTCCGCACGATGGTCGTGAGGGTCTCGTCGAGTTCCAATCCGGAGGTGACGGCGAGCATCGCCTCCAACAGCGCGTCGCGCAGTGGCGGAGTCGGATGGTCCCCCGGCACGGTGGTCAGCGGTCCCGGTGCCGCTGGCCCAGTTTGGAGGCGAACACCGCCGCCTGGGTGCGGCGTTCCATCCCGAGCTTCGCCAGCAGCCGCGACACATAGTTCTTGACCGTCTTCTCCGCCAGGAACATCCGTGCGGCGATCTGCTTGTTGGTCAGACCTTCTCCGATCAGACCCAGCAGCACCCGTTCCTGGTCGGTGAGTCCCGACAGCGGATCGGAACGTTCGGCGGCGCCCCGCAGTTTGGCCATCAGGGCCGCGGCGGCACGGTTGTCGAGCAGTGAACGCCCGGCCCCGACGTCCTTGATCGCCTTGGCCAGCTCCATCCCCTTGATGTCTTTGATCACGTACCCGCTGGCGCCGGCCAGAATGGCGTCCAGCATGGCCTCGTCGGAGGTGAACGACGTCAGCATCAGGCATCGCAGTTCGGGCATCGCGGAGAGGAGTTCGCGGCACAGTTCGATGCCGTTGCCGTCCGGCAGCCGGACGTCGAGCACCGCGACATCGGGCCGCAGCGTCGGGATCTGGGCGATCGCCGCGGCGACCGAACCCGCTTCGCCGATCACCTCCAGATCGGGGTCTGCGCCGAGCAGGTCGATCAGCCCGCGGCGGACCACCTCGTGATCGTCGACCAGGAAGACCTTGACCATGCTCGCAACGATATCCCGCTGGTCCGTTCGATTCGGGTCATAACAGCCGCTGCCGGTCGACGACCAGCACCGAGCAGTCGGTGTCGCCGAGGGCTGTCAGTCCGGGCGGGCCGAGCAGTTCACCGACGCCGACTGCGTTGCGGGCCCCGACCACGATCAGCTGGATCTTCTCGGCGTTGCGCTCCAGATAGTTCAGCATGCTGCCGTGCACCGCGACCGGACGTACGTCGAGGTCGGGATAGCGCTGCCTCCACTGTGACAGGCGGCGGTCCAACTGCGCGCGGACCAGCCGGTTGCCGTCGGCGACCGCATGGTCGTCGTGGACATCGGTGAAGCGCGACTGCCAGGCGCCGAGCACCCGCAGCGGCGCACCCCGCAGCCGGGCCTCCTCGACGCCGAACCCGAGCACGGTTGCGCTGTCGGGCGTCTCGTCGAGTTCGACCGTCACCCAACCCGGGCCGGTATCAGCTGGACGGCTGGATCTGCGAACCACCGCGACCGGGCAGTGTGCAGAGGCCGCCAGCGCGCCGGCGGTCGAGCCGACCCGGAGGTGATCGGCATGGGTGAGTCCGAGGGCACCGACGCAGATCATCGCGGCGGTCCGGGATTCATCCAGAAGAGCCGGGATCGGGGCGCCCGCCAGGATTGCGGTCTGAATCCGCACCGCCCGGCCGTCGGAGTTGACCGCCTGGGCGGCGGCGCGCAGGCTCTGCCGTGCGCGATCGTCGGAGTCCGAATCGGCCACCGCCACCAGTCGCAGCTCGATATCGCGGCTGAGCGCCTCGTCGATGGCCCACAGAGCCGCCCGCGCCGAGTCCGGTGACCCGTCGACGCCGACCACGATCGTCGGTGCCGTGAACGATTCGGGCATGCGCCTCCCTATGACCCCTCCATTGTGACCAGATCCACGTCCACCGGCGCGGGGGCCTCCCCGAAGAGCCGCTCGGTGTCCCCCCGGGTGCACGGCGCGGTGCCCGGGGTGAGCAGCATGGCCGCACCGGCCGCGACCCCGAGTCGGGTCGACTCGGTCAGCGACCAACCCCGGATCAGGCCGACGGCCACTCCCGCCATCATGGCGTCACCGGCGCCCACACCGCTTCCGGGCGGCACCGGCACCGCCGCGAACCGCTGCGCGGCGTCGCGGCTCACCAGAAGCGCACCCTCGGACCCCCGCGACACCAGTACATGCCGGGCGGCGCCGCGTTCGATCAGCCCGTGGGCCGCTGCGAGCTGATCGGCCTCGGTGCTCAGAGCCCGGCCGGTGCAGTCGCGCAGTTCCCGCACGCTGGGCTTGAGTAGAAACACCCCGGCGTTGACATGTTTGAGGCCACCGCCGGAGGTGTCGAGTGCGAACAGCGCGCCGAGTTCCGCGCAGGCGTCGGAGACCTGTTGGTAGAAGTCCTCCGGAACGCCCGGTGGCAGGCTGCCGCTGGCGACGACGATGGATGCCGACGCCGCCGCGCGGCGCAGCTGTAGCAGACACTCGGTCTGCTCGGTCACGGTCAGCTGCGGTCCGGGCAGCACGAACCGGTACTGACGTTCGCTGCTGAGCTCGTCGACGGTGAAACTCTCCCGGGTCGATCCGCCGATCGGAACTCGCTGCACCGCAACGCCTTCGGCGACGAGCAGGTTGTGCACCAGTTCGCCGGCCGGTCCGCCCGCCGGAAACACCGCTGTCGAGGTGGCGCCCAGCACCTGTGCGACGTGGGCGACGTTGATCCCACCGCCGCCCGGGTCGTATCGGGCGGCCGCGCAGCGCAGCTTGTCGGTCGGGCGCACCACCTCGGTGCTGGTGGTGATATCCAGCGCCGGGTTCATGCAGAGGGTGACGATCCGGTGCCCGGTCACGTCCACGCTGTGGCGCCTTTCCTCACAGCCCGCTCGGGTAGGTCTCGGGGTTCTGGCCGGCGATCCAGACGCTGTCAGGTTCCAGCGGCTCCAACGCCCGGGTCTGGTCGATGTGGATCATCGCATCGAACTGATCGGACGGACGGACGTGGAAGTAATGACTCTGCCTCTCGGTCTGGGGCAGATAGATCACCCCGATGGCGCGGGCCAGCCGGACCGTTTCCAGGGCTGCCCCGGCCGGGGAGCCGTCATGCATGGCCACCAGGAACGCGCCCCTGCCGGTGTCGTGCAGTAGTTCCTCGATGCTGCCGGCCAGAGCGGGGCGCACCACCTTGTGTTCGGCGACGCCACCCCAGTCGCTGGCCGCGGTGACGGTGCCTGCGTAGGTCGAGAAACCGATGAGCCGGCAGTCATCGCCGTACTGCTCCCGCGCCAGCTGGCCGATGGTGAGCTGGCCGTCAGCCGAGACCTCGGTGGCGCGGGCGTCCCCGACATGAGAGTTGTGCGCCCACACCACCACCCGGGCCGGACCAGCGCCCGTCGGTGTGCCGGGGTGCCGGTCGAGGTGGGCGATCAATGCATTGAGGGTCGCCGCCATGTGTTTGTCGCGCATATTCCAGGACGTGACCCGGCCGGCGAACATGCTGCGGTAGTAGGCCTCCGCGTTACGAACCGTCGCGGCGTTCTGTTGCGCCTCGAACAACTCGTCCTCGGCCACCGGACCGTCCGCGCCGAGATAGTTCGGCGCGTTGCGCGCTAGCTCCACGAGTTGTTCGACGGCCTGGCGCTCGCATGTCGGCCCCGCCCCGAACGCGGCCGCATACCCGTATGCCTGGCCGTCGTGTCCGTCGGAATGGTCGAAGCAGGCGTACCGCGCCCGTGCCCGCGCGGCGGCCGGGGGATCGACGCCGTCAAGGTAGCCGATTACCTCCTGTATTGACCGGTGCAGGCTGTAGAGGTCCAGTCCGTAGAAACCGGTCCGGCGGCGGCCTTCGGTCAGGCAGCGGCCGTTGTGCCAGCGCAGCCAGCCGACGAAATCGCGCACCACGGTGTTGCGCCACATCCAGGCCGGGAATCGCTGAAAACCGCGTAACGCCTGTTCGGCATCTTCGTCGGAACCGAGCCCCTGCACATACCGGTTCACCCGGTAGGCATCCGGCCAATCTGCCTCAGCTGCAACGGCATTGAAGCCCCTGTGCTCGATCAGCCACTTGGTGATCTCGGCCCGCGCCTGGTAGAACTCGTGGGTCCCGTGGGAGCTCTCGCCGATCAGCACCACCCGCGCGTCGCCGATCAACTCCGCGAGCACGTCATGCGGCGGCACACCGCCCGGCGCGTCGACGGCTACCCGGGCGATCAGGTCGGCGGGGCGAACCGCCTTCGGCGGTGCTGGCGCTCCGGTGGTGGGTTTGGCCAGTAGGGCGCGCACCTCGTCGTCGGTGACCTGGGTGAAGTCCCAGAACGACTCACCCACGGCCAGGAAGGGTGTCGGCATCGATGCGCACACCACGTCGTCGACGAGGCCGGCCAACTCGCGACAGGTGGACTCCGGAGCGGCCGGCACCGCGATCACGATCCCGGCGGGCTCCGATTCGCGTAGGGCTTGGACTGCGGCCAGCATCGAGGAACCGGTGGCCAGTCCGTCGTCGACCAGGATGACGGTCCTGCCGGCCACGTTCAGCGGCGGCCGGCCACCGCGGTAGGCCGCCTCCCGCCGAATCAGTTCGCGCCCTTCCCGTTCGGCGACTTCCCGCAGCTGAACGGGCGTGACCTTCAGCGCGCGCAGCACGTCGTCATTGACCACCACGCGGCCGCCGCTGGCCAGCGCCCCGATGGCGAACTCCTCATGACCGGGCGCGCCGAGCTTGCGCACGATGAAGGCGTCCAGCGGCGCACCCAACGCGCGGGCCACCTCGTAGGCGACCGGCAGGCCACCGCGGGCCAGGCCGAGGACCACCACGTCCGCCCGGCCCCGGTAACCGGCCAGCAGACCGGCCAGCACCCGACCCGCCTCGCTGCGATCGCGGAAGATCCGGCGCGGCTGCTGCCGGCGCATGCCGGTGGCCCCGGGCTTGTTGTTCATCGTCGTTCCACCGCGCTGAGCAGCACCGCCGCGCTGACTGGCGAACCGGTCATGGGCCGCCCCTTCCCGTTGGTTCCCACGATAGGGGCCCGGCAGCGAAGCCATAGGGAACAAGGTCACCGATACCACCAAACCGCTGTTCTGATCGGTTGCTGCGGCGCAGGATGAATGGCGTCCGCCCATCGCCTGAGGAGACCTCCGATGTCCGTCCCCCATTACGTCGCCGACATTGCTGAACTGGGTATGGCCAACGCAGAGGAGGCCGGCGGCAAGGGCGCCAACATGGGCGAGATGGTGTCGGCGGGGTTGCCGGTGCCGCCCGGGTTCGTGGTGCTGCGCGACAGCTACCTGGAGTCCATGAACGCAGCGGGCGTGGCCGACGAACTCAACGCCGCGCATCGTGAAGCGATGTTGCACGCCGTCGACCCGGATCACTTGGATGGCATGTGCGAGAAGATGAAGGCACTGGTGCTCAAGGCCGGAATGGCCGATGAGGTCCGCGACCGGATCCTCTCCTCCTACCGCGCGATGGGGCCGGATTGCTTTGTCGCCGTGCGGTCATCGGCCACCGGCGAGGACGGTGCCGATGCCTCGTTCGCCGGTATGAATGAGACCTACACCAACATTCGCGGCGAGCAGGACCTGATCGAGGCGGTGCAGAACTGCTGGGCCTCACTGTTCGGACCCCGGGTGGTCTCCTACCGCGCCAGCCGTGGCTTCACCGCCGATCCGGCGATGGCGGTGGTGGTCCAGCTGATGATCGCCTCGGAGCGCTCCGGGGTGGCATTCACCGCCGACCCGACCACCGACGCCACCGATCGGGTGGTCGTGGAGGGTGCTTTCGGTCAGGGCGAGGTGGTCGTCTCCGGTTCGGTGGAGCCGGATAACTACGTGGTGTCCAAGCAGACCGGCGAGATCCTCTCCCGGCACGCCGGTTACAAGTCCTTCAAGATCATTCGCGGCGCCGACGGCAGGGATCAGCGGGTCGAACTGGATGCGGCTGCGGCCGAGGCTCCGGTGCTGACCGACGACGAGGTGCGCGTCATCGCCGAGATCGCGGTTCGCAGTGAAAAGCATGCGGGCTGCCCCCAGGACACCGAGTGGGCGATCGCCGATGGCAAGACCTACATCGTCCAGACCCGCCCCATCACCACCCTGCATCGCGCCGGGAACCCGGCGTCGCAGACCCAGGAGGTTCTCATCCAGGGCCTTCCGGCGGTGCCCGGCCTGGCCTCGGGCGTCGTCCGGGTACTCGCCGATGTGAAGGACGGTGGCCGGCTGAAGGACGGTGAGGTGTTGGTCGCACAGATGACCAACCCCGACTGGCTGCCCACCATGCGTCGCGCCTCGGCGCTGGTGACCGACTCCGGCGGGATGACCTGCCACGCCGCGATCGTCGCCCGCGAACTCGGCGTGCCGTGCATCGTCGGCGCCCGTACCGCCACCCGGGACCTCAAGGACGCAACGGTGGTCACCGTCGACGGCACCCACGGCCGGGTGCTGGCCGGCCGGGCGGTCGGTGGCGCTCAGACCGCAGCGGTGGCCGCGAGCGCGGTTGCGACCGTGTCGTCGGAGGTGACCGCGACCAAGATCTACGTCAACGTGGCCATGCCCGACAAGGCTGAAGCCGCCGCGGCACTGGACGTCGACGGAGTCGGCCTGCTGCGTGCCGAGCTGATCCTGGAAGACGCACTGGGCAACCGGCATCCGCGGGACCTGATCGAACACGGCGAGCAGGACAGCCTGGTGGACTCGCTGGCCACCGCGGTGGGACGTATCGCCGCCGCATTCTCGCCGCGGCCGGTGATCTACCGGGCATCGGACTTCCGCACCAACGAGTTCCGCGGCCTGGCGGGCGGGGAGAAGTACGAACCCGTTGAGCACAACCCGATGATCGGCTATCGCGGTTGCTACCGGTATGTCAGCAATCCGGATCTGTTCGATCTGGAGCTGACGGCGCTGGCCCGCGTCCGGGAGCGGAATCCCAACCTGCACTTGATGATTCCGTTCGTGCGGACCAAGTGGGAGCTGGAGAAGTGCCTCGAGTTGGTGGACGCAAGCCCGCTGGGTCGCCAGCGCGGCCTGCATCGGTGGGTGATGGCCGAGGTGCCCTCGGTGGTGCACTGGCTTCCCGAGTACGTCGGACTGGGCATCGACGGGGTGTCGATCGGCAGTAACGATCTGACTCAACTGATGCTCGGAGTGGACCGTGACTCCGAACAGTGCGCCGAACTCTACGACGAGTCCGATCCGGCGGTGCTCGACGCCATCGGGCAGATCATCAGCACCGCCCGGCGGTTGGGTATCACCGCGTCGCTGTGCGGCCAGGCGCCCTCATCCAAGCCGGAGTTCGCCGAACATCTTGTGCGAATGGGGATCACGTCCATCTCGGTGACCCCGGACGTCGCCGGCAAGGCGCGCCGAATCGTGGCCGCTGCCGAGCGACGCCTGCTGCTCGAGGCGGCACGGGGCTGAGGGCAGGTCGCTCTGCAGGACGGCGTCGGCGTCGACCTCAGCAACATCCTCACGCCGCAATTCGGGCAGTGGGATTGGCGGCGACAAAAACCTACTGAAAAGTAAGTTTTACCAGCAAACGGGCGGGTGGAATTTCAGCGGGTATTTTCGGACTGCCTCGAGTCCGGCGGTGGGGGACCCGCACGGACGTGCGACGCAGACCGGCCGAGAAAATATGGATAACGATGTGATAACAATCATGCCGTGATCTGCGAACTTCTACCTACTGAAGCGTAACCACCTGCACGCAGGAGGTTTGCTTCGGGGCACCGGGATCCGTTGTTATCCGCCGCCGTATTACCCGCGCGTAGAACTCATCAGTAACCAATTCGCGTGACGAAAACGCGTTGTTCTTATGCGACTCTTAGTGCTGTTGCCGCCGGTCCGACGAGGTTTCGGGCCGGGCGGGCATGACACGCGATTCTTGAGGGAGACATACGTGACGATTCACGAGCACGACAGGCTCAACGACCACACCGACGAGGTCGCCGCCTATGCGCTCGTGGACCGGCTCAATGCCGGCGAACCCTATGCGGTCGCTTTCGGCGGCCAGGGCAACAGCAGCTGGCTGGCCAACCTCGAGGAGATCGTCACCACCGCCGGTATCGAGTCGGAACTGTCCCGGATCGTCGGCGAAGCGGAACTCCTGCTGGAGCCCGTCGCCAACGAACTCGTCGTCGTCCGGCCGATCGGCTTCGAGCCGCTGCGCTGGGTGCGAGCACTGGCGGCCGACGAGACGCCGCCGAGCAGAGCGCAGCTGACCTCCTCGGCGGTCTCGCTGCCAGGGGTGCTGCTCACTCAGATCGCGGCCATCCGGGCGCTGGGCCACCAGGGCCTCGACTTCGCCGCCGCGCCACCGGTCGCGACGGCCGGGCATTCGCAGGGCGTCTTGGCCGTTGAGGCGTTCAAGGCCGCCGGAGCGAAGGATGTCGAACTTCTGGCGCTGGCACAGCTGCTGGGTGCGGCCGGCACTCTGGTGGCCCGTCGCCGCGGCATCACCGCGCTGGGTGACAAGTCGCCGATGGTGTCGGTGACCAACGTCGAACCCGGGCGTATCGCAACACTTCTCGAGGAATTCGCCCGCGAGGTCCGCACCGTCCTGCCTCCGGTGCTCTCCATCCGCAACGGCCACCGATCGGTCGTCATCACCGGCACCCCAGAGCAGCTGTCCCGTTTTGAGCTGTACTGCCGGCAGATCGCCGACGCCGAAGCCGCCGAGCGGAAGAACAAGCTCCGCGGCGGAGCGGTGTTCAACCCGCTCTTCGACCCGGTCGATGTCGAGGTCGGATTCCACACCCCGCGGCTGGCCGACGGCATCGAGATCGTCGGGCGCTGGGCCGAGGCGGCGGGCCTCGACGTCGGCCTCGCGCGGGCGATGGCCGATGCCAACCTGGTGCAGCAGGTGGACTGGCTCGAGTCGGCCACCGAACTCGCCGAAGCCGGCGCGCGGTGGATTCTCGACCTGGGGCCCGGTGACATCCTGACCCGGCTGACCGCCCCGGTGGTCCGCGGGCTGGGCGTGGGCATCATCCCGGCCGCGACCCGCGGCGGACAGCGCAACCTGTTCACCGTCGGCGGCGCCCCCGAGGTGGCCAAGCCGTGGTCGAGCTATGCACCACAGCTCATCAGCCTTCCGGACGGCTCGGTCAAGCTGTCCACCAAGTTCACCCGGCTGACCGGGCGTTCGCCGATGCTGCTGGCCGGCATGACGCCGACGACGGTCGACGCCAAGATCGTCGCGGCGGCGACCAACGCAGGACACTGGGCCGAATTGGCCGGCGGCGGTCAGGTCACCGAGGAGATCTTCGAACACCGCGTCGCCGAGTTGACCGACCTGCTCGACCCGGGCCGCGCTATCCAGTTCAACGCGCTGTTCCTCGACCCGTACCTGTGGAAGCTGCAGGTCGGCGGAAAACGGCTGGTGCAGAAGGCCCGCCAGAACGGGGCGCCGATCGACGGCTTGGTGATCAGCGCCGGAATCCCCGATCTCGAAGAGGCCGTCGAGCTGATCGAGGAACTCAACGGAGTCGGCATCGTGCACGTGTGCTTCAAGCCCGGCACCGTCGAGCAGATCCGCTCGGTGATCCGGATCGCCGCCGAGTCGCCCACCAGGTCGGTCATCGTCCATATCGAGGGTGGCCGCGCCGGTGGTCACCACTCCTGGGAAGACCTCGACGATCTGCTGCTGACCACATACTCCGAGCTGCGCTCGCAGTCCAACATCACCATCTGCGTCGGCGGTGGCATCGGTACGCCGGAGCGCGCGGCGGACTACCTGACGGGCATCTGGTCCGAGTCACACGGATACCCGGTGATGCCGGTCGACGGCATCCTGGTCGGCACCGCGACGATGGCCTGCCTGGAGGCCACCACGTCGCCTGCGGTCAAGCAACTGCTCGTCGACACTGCCGGCACCGAAAGCTGGGTCGGCGCTGGAAAAGCATTGAACGGCATGGCATCCGGACGCAGCCAGCTCGGCGCCGATATCCACGAGATCGATAACGCGGCCTCCCGCTGCGGTCGGCTGCTCGACGAGGTGGCCGGTGACGGCGATGCGGTGGCGCACCGCCGCGACGAGATCATCGCGGCGATGGCGGCCACCGCCAAGCCCTACTTCGGCGATGTCGCCGAAATGACGTACCTGCAGTGGCTGCAGCGTTACCTCGAACTGGCAATCGGTGACGACAACAGCACCGCCGACACCAAGACGGCCGATTCGGTGTGGCTCGACGGCACCTGGCGGGACCGTTTCGCCGCCATGCTGCACCGGGCCGAGGCCCGCCTGGATGACGTCGACACCGGCCCGATCGCGACACTGTTCGACGCCGATTCTGCCGAAGGTCAACGGCTGCTTGAGGATCCGCAACTAGCGATCAGCACGCTGCTTAACCGCTTTCCGGATGCCGCAACGGTTCTGCTGCACCCGGCCGACGCGCCGTTCTTCGTCGAACTGTGCAAGGTGGTGGGCAAGCCGGTCAACTTCGTGCCGGTGATCGATAAGGACGTCCGCCGGTGGTGGCGCAGCGACTCGCTGTGGCAGGCCCACGATGCCCGCTACACCGCCGACCAGGTGTGCGTCATCCCGGGCACCGCCGCCGTCGCCGGCATCACCCGCATCGACGAGCCGGTTGGCGATCTGCTCGACCGTTTCGAGAAAGCCTCCGTTGATCGTGTGCTGGCGTCCGGCGCATCGGTGCGGCCGGTGGCATCGCGCCTGCAACTGCGGGATGGCCTCAGTGGGCCGCTGGGTATCGTGCTGGACTCCCCAGACGTGCTGTGGGCGGGTCGCACCGCGATCAACCCGGTGCACCGCCTCGCGCCGCCCGCCGAGTGGCAGGTGCACGACAACCGTTCGGAGGGCAGGAGCGCGGCGAACGGTGAATTCACCACCGCCACAAATCATTCCACCGGCGCACGGCTGGAGGTGGTGGCGGCTGACAGGGTGATCCTCAGTGTGCCGCTGTCGGGCACCTGGATCGATATCGCCTACACCCTCCCGGCCACCGTCGTCGACGGCGGCGCTCCGCTGATCCTCACCCCGGACGCGGCCGCCGCGATGCGTGGCGTGCTTGCCATCGCGGCCGGTGTGGACGGTCCCGAGGCGCTTCCCGAACTGGTCAACGGATCGGCCACGGTGCGGGTGGATTGGGATCCCGAACGGGTGGCCGACCACACCGGTGTCACCGCGACCTTCGGCGCCCCACTGGCGCCGACTCTGACCACCGTCCCCGATGCCATGGTCGGCCGCTGCTGGCCCGCGGTGTTCGCGGCGATCGGCGGAGCGGTCACCGAGACCGGGTTCCCGGTGGTCGAGGGTCTGCTCAGCCTGGTGCACCTCGACCACGCCGCCCGCCTGCTCAAACCGCTGCCGCAGTACGCGACCGACTTGATCATCACCGCGACGTCGTCGGCCGCCGAGGACACCGAGGTGGGGCGGGTCGTCCCGGTCACCGTCAACATCAGCGACGCCGCCGGAACCGTGCTGGCGGTGCTCGAGGAGCGCTTCGCGATCCGGGGCCGCGTCGGATCCGCCGAACTCAGCGATCCGGTGCGTGCCGGGGGAGCGGTGTCGGAGAACGCGACCGACACCCCGCGGCGCCGGCGTCGAGACGTCACCGTCAACGCGCCGGTCGACATGCGCCCCTTCGCGGTGGTCTCCGGAGATCACAACCCGATCCACACCGACCGCACCGCCGCACTGCTGGCCGGACTGGACGCGCCGATCGTGCACGGTATGTGGCTGTCGGCGGCCGCTCAGCACGCCGTCACGGCGACCGATGGAAAGGCTGTGCCGCCGAGCAAGCTGATCGGCTGGACCGCCCGATTCCTGGGCATGGTCTCTCCCGGAGACGCCGTCGACATCCGTGTCGATCGGGTCGGAATCGACCTGGGCGCAGAGGTTCTCGAGGTCACCGCCCGGGTTGACGGCGAGATGGTGATGGCCGCGACCGCGCGGCTGGCCGGCCCGAAGACCGCGTACGCCTTCCCCGGTCAGGGCATTCAGCACAAGGGCATGGGTATGGAGGTGCGCGCCCGCTCGAAGGCCGCGCGCAAGGTGTGGGACCGCGCCGACAAGTTCACCCGCGATGCCCTGGGCTTCTCGGTACTGCATGTGGTGCGCGATAACCCGACCAGCCTGATCGCCCGCGGGGTGCACTATCAGCATCCCGAAGGTGTGCTGTACCTGACGCAGTTCACCCAGGTCGCCATGGCGACCGTGGCGGCTGCCCAGGTCGCCGAGATGCGCGAGGACGGCGCCTTCGTCGAGAGCGCCATCGCCTGCGGTCACTCCGTGGGTGAGTACACCGCCGTTGCCTGCGTTACCGGCGTGTTCGAACTCGAAGCCCTGATCGAGGTGGTCTTTCAACGCGGTTGCAAGATGCACGACATCGTGCCCCGCGACGAGATGGGCCGGTCCAACTATCGGCTCTCCGCCATCCGGCCGTCTCAGATGGATCTTGACGACGCTGAAGTGAAGGACTTCGTCGCCGAGATCGCTGAGCGCACTGGGGAATTCCTCCAGATCGTCAACTACAACCTGCGCGGTTCGCAGTATGCGATCGCCGGCACGGTGCGCGGTCTGGACGCGCTGAAGGATGAGGTCGACCGGCGGCTGGAGATCAGTGGCGGTAAGCGCGCCTACATTCAGGTCCCCGGTATCGACGTGCCGTTCCACTCCGATGTGCTGCGGGTCGGGGTCGACGAGTTCCGTCGCTCGCTGGAGCGGATCATCCCCGATGACGCCGATCCGCGGATTCTCATCGGTCACTACATCCCGAACCTGGTGCCGCGGTTGTTCACCCTGGATCGCGATTTCATCCAGGAGATCCGCGACCTGGTTCCGGCAGAGCCGCTCGACGAGATTCTGGCCGACTACGACACCTGGATCGCGCGGGATTCCAAGGAGGTCGCCCGCCGGGTGCTCGTCGAACTGCTCGCCTGGCAGTTCGCCAGCCCGGTGCGCTGGATCGAGACCCAGGATCTGCTGTTCACCGATGTGGCCGCCGGCGGTCTGGGTGTGGAGCGCTTCGTCGAGATCGGGGTGAAGTCCGCCCCGACCGTGGCCGGTCTGGCCCGTAACACGCTGAAACTGCCCGACTACGCGCACAGCACGGTGCAGGTGCTCAACATCGAGCGTGATGCGGCGGTGCTGTTCGCCACCGACGAGGACACCGCGGCCGACGAGCCGGAGGAAGTCAGTTCCGAAGCGCCCGCCGAAACGGCTGTCGCGACCGCCGGTGCCGCGCCTGCCATCGCCGCGCCGGCGGCCCCGGCCGCGCCTTCAGGCGGCCCCCGCCCCGACGACATCGCCTTCGATGCCGCCGACGCCACCGTCGCCCTCATCGCGCTGTCGGCGAAGATGCGTCTCGATCAGATCGAGCCGCTGGACTCCATCGAGTCGATCACCGACGGCGCCTCGTCGCGGCGCAACCAGCTGCTGATGGACCTGGGTTCGGAGTTGAACCTCGGCGCGATCGACGGCGCCGCTGAGGCCGACCTCAAGGCGCTGCGCGGACAGGTCACCAAACTGGCCCGCACCTACAAGCCCTTCGGCCCGGTGCTCTCCGACGCCATCAACGATCAGCTGCGCACCGTGCTCGGCCCGTCCGGCAAGCGTCCGGCCGCCATCGGCGAACGGATCGCCAAGACCTGGGAACTGGGTCCGGGCTGGGTCAAGCACGTCACCGTCGAACTGGCACTGGGAACCCGCGAGGGCAGCAGTGTGCGCGGTGGCGCGCTGGGCGGGTTACACGAGGGCGCGCTGAGCAATGCGGCCGCCGTCGAGACGGCGATCGACAGTGCAGTCGCCGCAGTGGCCGCACGGCGTGGTGTCGCGGTGTCGCTGCCGTCATCGGGTGCCGCGGCCGGCGGTGTCGTGGATTCCGCCGCACTGGACGAGTTCGCGGCGACCGTGACCGGACCGGATGGCGTGCTGGCCTCGGCGGCCCGCCTGATGCTCGACCGGCTCGGTCTGGACGCTCCGGTCAGCGCCGCGCCGGGCAGCACCGACGCCGAGCTGATCGACCTGGTCACAACCGAACTCGGTTCGGACTGGCCACGATTGGTCGCCCCGGTCTTCGACGCCCGCAAGGCTGTGTTGCTCGACGACCGGTGGGCCAGTGCCCGCGAAGATCTGGTGAAGCTCTGGCTGGCAGACGAAGACGATGTCGAGGCCGACTGGCAGCGGCTGGCCGAGCGATTCGAGGGCACCGGCCATGTGGTGGCCACCCAGGCGGACTGGTGGCGCGGTCGTGCGCTGGCCCAGGGCCGGTTGGTTCACGCATCGCTCTACGCGCGCGTCGCCGCGGGAGCGGAGAACCCCGAACCCGGCCGATACAGCGACGAGGTCGCCGTCGTCACCGGTGCGTCGAAGGGCTCCATCGCCGCCTCGGTGGCGGCGCGGTTGCTCGACGGCGGCGCGACCGTCATCGTCACCACGTCACGTCTCGACGACGATCGGTTGGCGTTCTACAAGTCGCTCTACCGCGACAATGCCCGCTTCGGTGCGGCACTGTGGGTGCTGCCGGCCAATATGGCCTCCTACGCCGATATCGATGCCCTGGTTGCCTGGGTCGGCAGCGAGCAGAGCGAAAACCTCGGGCCGCAGGCGATTCACCTCAAGGACGCCCAGAACCCCACCCTGCTGTTCCCGTTTGCGGCACCGCGGGTCAGCGGTGATCTCTCAGATGCGGGTTCGCGCTCCGAGATGGAGATGAAGGTGCTGCTGTGGGCGGTCGAGCGATTGATCGGCGGCTGCGCGGCCATCGGCGCCGAGCGTGATATCGCATCCCGGCTGCACGTGGTGCTACCCGGTTCGCCCAACCGCGGAATGTTCGGTGGCGACGGCGCCTACGGCGAATCCAAGTCCGCGCTGGATGCGGTCGTCAGCCGGTGGAGCGCGGAATCGTCCTGGGCGCAACGGGTCACCATCGCGCACGCGCTGATCGGCTGGACCAAGGGCACCGGACTGATGGGTCACAACGACGTCATCGTCGACGCCGTCGAGGAAGCCGGTGTCACCACCTACACCACCGACGAGATGGCCGCGATGCTGCTCGATCTGTGCACCCCGGAGGCCCGGGTGGCCGGCTCGCTGGCACCGCTGAAGGTCGATCT
>NZ_JBPCSX010000082.1:0-13713 GCF_051006775.1 Mycobacterium sp. | reverse complement strand
CAGGTGCAGGAGTTGATCTCCCGCGGCGACTGGCAGCAGGCCGAGGAGAAGCTGGTCGCGGTCAGCAATCAGGTGTCCAGCATCGGTGACGTCGAGCAGAAGCAGCAGTTGCTTGACCAGTTCAACGATCTGTCGGCGAAGGTCGTCGAGCGTGATCCGGAGGCGACGGCGCCGCCCGGAATCACCTACACGGTGCCGCCGTCGGCGACTGAACTGGTGCCGGCGACGGTGCCGCCCTCCATCGCCTCAAGTTCGGCTTCGGCTTCGTCGTCGGCGTCGTCGGAATCCGCGACCACATCGCCGGCGTCGGTCAGCCCCAGCGCCGCTTCCACGACTCCGACATCGGTGCCGTCCTCGCCGGCCACCACGTCGGCTGCGGCTACGACATCGGCTGCGGCCACCTCGGCTCCGTCATCGACCCCGTCATCGGCGGCTGCCACCTCCGCGACACAGCAGAGCCAGGCGACCACTACTCCGACCAGTGCCACGCCGACCAGTGCCGTGACCACGACGACGCCGGCCACGACGACGCCGGCCACGACAGCGCCGAAGTCCTCGGCCAGCACGACAGCGGCGGCGACGACGTCGACGACCGCGCCGGCTGCGGCGGCCACGACGTCGACAACCGCACCGGCTGTGGCGGCCACGACGTCGACACCCGCGCCTGCTGCGGCGGCCACCTCGACGCCGGCCACGACTGCGGCCCCGACTTCGACTCCCGCGGCAACCTCGACCCCGGCGGCAACCTCGACCACGGCCCCCGCCGCGGGCGGCGGCAAAACCACCGCCGGGGGGGTCGGAACGTCTCAGCCGCCGGTGGCAGCGATCACGACCACCACGGTCGTGATCCCACTACCCGCGCCGGCGGGCTAAACCTCAGCGGAAGTTGTCGTAATCCGTCGCCGCCTCGTTGATCGAGGCGTCGGCGTAGCCACGGCAGTAATCCCATGTGACATAGGCATCGGGTTCGGGATCGAAAGCGGGCTCGTGCGGACGCACCGTGCCATCGACCAGAAGCTGAAGCAGGTTGGCGCGCAGCATGTCCCAGTCGTGATAGTGGTCCTGTTGGCAGTCCTCGCAGCACACCACCAGACCGCGAACACCGCGGTGCGCCAAGAGGGCCTCATAGACCGAGAGATCGGCCAGGTCGGCCTCCACCGCGGCGCGCTCCTGTGGGTCCAGCGGCTGACCGGGCTCCAGCGCCTCCAGTGCCGACGACGGATCGCAGGGGTCGTCGGCAAACGGATCAGGCGGCAGGCCCGGCGGCAGGTGGTCGCGCACGACTCCACAGTACCCGGCAGCGATAGGATGAGGCCTTCGTTGATGTCCGCAGACTGGAGGCCGTGCCGATGTCCATTGCCGAGGGCAGCACCGACCAGGTCGACGGCCGCAACGGCCTGATGACCCCGCCGGTCCGCCTCCCCGTCCACACCGGGGGCGACGACCCGCACAAAGTCGCCATGCTCGGCCTGACCTTCGACGACGTTCTGCTGCTGCCCGCCGCCTCCGATGTGGTGCCCTCCAACGCCGACACCTCCAGCCAGTTGACCCGCAAGATCCGGCTCCGGGTACCGATGGTGAGTTCGGCCATGGACACCGTGACCGAGGCCCGGATGGCGATCGCGATGGCCCGGGCCGGCGGCATGGGTGTTCTGCACCGCAACCTGTCCGCCGCCGAACAGGCCGGCCAGGTTGAGATGGTCAAACGCTCCGAAGCCGGCATGGTCACCGATCCGGTGACCTGTTCGCCGGAGAACACCCTGGCCGAGGTCGACGCCATGTGCGCCCGGTTCCACATCTCCGGGTTGCCGGTCGTGGATGCAGGCGGCGCCCTGGTGGGCATCATCACCAACCGCGACATGCGCTTCGAAGTCGATATGAGCAAGCCGGTTTCGGAGGTGATGACCAAGGCGCCGCTGATCACCGCCCACGAGGGTGTGACCGCCGACGCTGCGCTGGGATTGTTGCGCCGCAACAAGATTGAGAAACTACCCATCGTCGACGGGCACGGCCGGTTGACCGGACTGATCACCGTCAAGGATTTCGTCAAGACCGAGCAGCATCCCAACGCCACCAAGGACAGTGACGGCCGGTTACTCGTCGGCGCGGCCGTCGGCGTCGGCGCGGATTCCTGGCAGCGGGCCATGATGCTGGTCGATGCCGGAGTCGACGTGCTGGTGGTCGACACCGCGCACGCCCACAACCGTCTGGTGCTGGACATGGTCGCCAAGGTCAAAGCCGAGGTCGGGCACAAGGTCGAGGTCATCGGCGGCAACGTCGCCACCCGCAGTGCCGCCGCCGCACTGGTGGAGGCCGGAGCGGACGCGGTGAAGGTGGGAGTCGGCCCCGGTTCCATCTGCACCACCCGCGTCGTTGCCGGCGTCGGCGCCCCGCAGATCACCGCGATCATGGAGGCTCATGCGGCCTGCGCACCCTACGGCGTTCCGGTGATCGCCGACGGTGGCCTGCAGTACTCCGGCGACATCGCCAAGGCGCTGGCCGCCGGGGCGTCCGCCACGATGCTCGGTTCGCTGCTGGCCGGTACCGCCGAGTCGCCGGGTGACCTGATCTTCGTCAACGGCAAGCAGTTCAAGAGCTACCGCGGCATGGGCTCGCTGGGGGCCATGCAGGGCAGGGGAGAGGCGAAATCGTTCTCCAAGGACCGCTACTTCCAGGATGACGTCCTGTCCGAGGACAAGCTCGTCCCGGAGGGCATCGAGGGGCGGGTCCCATTCCGCGGCCCGCTGTCCAGCGTTATCCACCAGTTGACCGGCGGCCTGCGCGCCGCCATGGGATACACCGGCGCGGCCACCATCGCCGATCTGCAGCGGGCGCAGTTCGTTCAGATCACGGCCGCGGGTCTCAAAGAGAGCCACCCGCACGACATCACCATGACGGTCGAAGCGCCCAACTACTACGCCCGCTGAATCTGGGAGTCACCTTCATGCGCGACATCGTTGAGATCGGTGTGGGCCGAACCGCCCGCCGCACTTACCAACTCGATGCCATCAACATCGTGCCGGCCCGGCGGACCCGATCGTCCAAGGACGTCTCCACTGCCTGGCAGCTCGATGCCTACCGCTTCGAGATCCCGGTCGTCGCGCACCCCACGGACGCGCTGGTCTCTCCGGAGTTCGCCATCGAACTCGGCCGCCGGGGCGGCCTTGGCGTGCTCAATGGCGAAGGTCTGATCGGCCGTCACGCCAACGTCGGGGAAAAGATCGCCCAGGTGCTCCGGGCTGCGGAGGATGACGACGACCCGTCGGCCCCGGTCCGGCTGCTTCAGCAGTTGCACGCCGCCCCCATCAACTTCGACCTGTTGGGCGAAGCTGTGGCTCGGGTACGGGAGGCCGGCGTCACCACGGCGGTACGGGTCAGCCCGCAGAACGCCCAGGCCCTGACGCCCACGCTGGTGGCGGCCGGCATCGACCTGCTGTTCATTCAGGGCAGCATCATCTCCGCCGAGCGGGTGGTGCAGACCCGCGACGGGTCTGGCGATCCGCTCAACCTCAAGACCTTCATCTCCGAGCTCGACGTCCCGGTGGTCGCCGGTGGGGTGCTGGATCAGCGCACCGCCCTGCACCTGATGCGAACCGGCGCCGCCGGGGTGATCGTGGGCTTCGGCTCCACGGTGGGCGCCACCACCAGCGACGAGGTGCTGGGTATCAGCGTCCCGATGGCCACCGCGATCGCAGATGCCGCAGCCGCGCGCCGCGAATACCTCGACGAGACCGGCGGGCGTTACGTGCACGTGCTCGCCGACGGCGATATCTACACCTCCGGCGACCTCGCCAAGGCGATCGCCTGCGGAGCCGACGCGGTGGTGCTGGGCACCCCGCTGGCCACCGCCGCCGAAGCGCTCGGCGGGGGCTGGTTCTGGCCGTCCGCCGCCGCTCATCCGTCGCTGCCCCGCGGTTCGCTGCTGCAGGTGGCCGAGGGTGATCGCCCGTCGCTGGACCGGGTGCTCAACGGCCCGTCCGACGACCCGTTCGGCAGTCTCAACCTGGTCGGTGGTCTGCGCCGTGCGATGGCCAAGGCCGGTTACTGCGACCTCAAGGAGTTCCAGAAGGTCGGCCTGACCGTCAGCAGTTGACCGCCCTTAGACTGTGCCGGTGGAATCGGTGCACTCAGGATCGTCTCGCCCCGTCCTGGTGGTCGATTTCGGCGCCCAGTACGCCCAGTTGATCGCCCGGCGCGTCCGGGAGGCGCGGGTGTTCTCCGAGGTTATCCCGCACACCGCCACACTCGAGGAGATCAAGGCCAAAGACCCGCAGGCGATCGTGCTGTCCGGCGGGCCCGCAAGCGTGTACGCCGACGGTGCCCCTCAGCTCGATCCGGGAGTGTTCGACCTGGGGCTGCCGGTGTTCGGCATCTGCTACGGATTTCAGGCCATGGCGCAGGCCCTGGGCGGAACCGTGGCCCGCACCGGCACCAGCGAATACGGCCGAACCGATCTGAATGTGGTTGGCGGTGAACTGCATTCGGGCCTGCCCGCAACCCAGCCGGTGTGGATGAGCCATGGTGACGCGGTCACCGCCGCGCCGGCCGGCTTCGATGTGGTTGCCACCAGTGCTGGCGCCCCGGTGGCTGCATTCGAAGACCGTTCCCGCCGGCTTGCCGGGGTGCAGTACCACCCCGAGGTCATTCACAGCCCGCACGGCCAGCAGGTGCTCGGCCGGTTCCTGCACGACTTCGCCGGCATCAGTGCCTCCTGGACGCCGGCCAATATCGCCGATTCGCTGATCGAGGCGGTGCGCGAACAGATCGGCGACGGGTACGCCATCTGCGGATTGAGCGGGGGAGTCGATTCCGCGGTGGCCGCCGCACTGGTGCAACGGGCTATCGGCGACCGGTTGACATGTGTGTTCGTCGACCACGGTCTGCTGCGCGCCGGTGAACGCGAGCAGGTGCAGCGGGATTTCGTTGCGGCGACCGGTGCCCGTCTGGTGACGGTGGACGCCGAGGAGCGTTTTCTCGAAGCGCTCTCCGGAGTCAGCAATCCGGAGGGTAAGCGCAAGATCATCGGCCGCGAGTTCATCCGATGTTTCGAAGGCGCTGTGCGAGATCTGTTGGCCGACAGTGATTCCCACGGACACGAGGTCGATTTCCTGGTGCAGGGAACGTTGTATCCCGACGTCGTGGAGTCCGGCGGCGGAACCGGAACCGCCAATATCAAGAGCCACCACAACGTGGGCGGCCTGCCTCCCGACCTGAAGTTCGCCCTCGTCGAGCCGCTGCGACTGCTGTTCAAGGACGAGGTGCGCGCGGTCGGCCGGGAGCTTGGTCTGCCCGAGGAAATCGTTGGCCGCCAACCCTTCCCGGGGCCGGGACTGGGCATCCGGATCGTCGGTGAGGTGACCGCCGATCGGCTTGACACCCTGCGCCGTGCCGATTTGATCGCCCGCGAGGAGCTGACCTCAGCGGGACTGGACAACCAGATCTGGCAGTGCCCGGTGGTGCTGCTGGCCGACGTCCGATCCGTCGGTGTGCAGGGCGACGGCCGCACCTACGGCCATCCGATCGTGTTGCGTCCGGTGTCCAGCGAGGACGCCATGACCGCCGACTGGACCCGGGTGCCCTATGAGGTGCTGGAGCGGATCTCTACGCGGATCACCAATGAGGTGCCCGAGGTCAATCGGGTGGTGCTGGATGTGACCAGCAAGCCCCCCGGCACCATCGAGTGGGAGTAGCTTCCACCCCTTGACGCTGTCAGGGGGCAGGTGTTTACTGACTGTATCGAACATACATTCGAAAACAGCGTGCGTCGATCATGGTGGGAGGTGGGCGATGACTGCGCCGGCCACCAGCGGGTTCGACCGGGCTGAGCAGCTACAACAGCTTCGGCGTCAGATCGCGGCGGTATCCGGCAAGGTGGGCGCCAGCCGGCGGTCCGGCACCCCGGCGCACGATGTCGCACCGACGTACGAATCTTTGCTGCCGGTGCCCGAATCCCTGGCCGGACTGCTCCCCGCCGGGTTGCCGAGGGGCACGGTCGCGGTGCTTTCCGGGGCCCGGTCGGTGTCCGTCGGGATGGCTGCCGCGGTGACTGCCTGCGGCGGCCACGTCGCGGTGGTCGGTGTCCCCGATTTCGGGCTGCTCGCCGCCGCGGAGATGGGGGCCGACCTGAGCCGGCTTGCGGTGATCCCCGACCCGGGCGCCGATCCGGTTGAGGTGGCCGCGGTGCTCATGGACGGTATGGATCTGGTGGTGCTCGGCCTGGGTGGGCGTTCGGTGCCGATGACCCGGGCGCGTGCGGTGGTGGCCCGGGCCCGGCAGCGCGGCTGCACCCTGGTGGTCACCCAGGGCGACTGGCAGGGCGCCTCGATACGGATGGACGCGCGGGTACGCGGTTATCAGCTGACCTCCGACCCGGGCTTCGGCCGGATCGGCGCGGTGCAGGTGTCGGTCCGGCTGAGATGACCGCCCGGGCGCTGGTGATCTGGTGCATGGACTGGCCGGTTGTGGCCGCGGCGGCATCGGCCGGGATTCCGGTGACCGCGCAGATTGCGGTCACCTGTGCCAACCGAGTGGTGGCCTGTTCGGCCGCGGCCCGGGTGGCCGGAGTGCGGCGGGGCTTGCGGCGGCGCGAGGCACAGGCCCGCAGCCCGCAGATGCACGTCGCAGTCGCCGATCCGGCGCGGGACGCCCGATTCTTCGAGGGTGTGATGGCTGCGGTGGACGATGTGGTGCCGCGGGCCGAAGTGTTGCGTCCCGGTCTGCTGGCGCTGCCGATCCGGGGCGCGGCCCGTTACTTCGGGTCCGAACAGTCCGCCGCGCAGCGGTTGGTCGACGCCGTCGCGGCGGCCGGTGCTGAGTGTCAGGTGGGCATCGCCGACCAGCTCGCCACCGCGGTATTCGCTGCCCGGGCCGGGCGGGTGGTGGAGCCCGGTGCCGACGCCGCGTTCCTGGCCGGACTGTCGATCAGAGGGCTCGCGACCGAGCCGAGCCTGTCCGGTCCGGGGCGAGCGGAGCTCGCGGATCTGTTGTGGCGCTTGGGTATCCGGACCTTCGCCCAGTTCGCCGAGTTGCCCCGCGGGGATGTGGCCTCCCGATTCGGTTCGGATGCGGTAGCGGCGCACCGGATGGCCCGTGGCGAGCCGGGGCGTGCACCGAGTGGTCGGGAGCTACCGGCGGAACTCGATGCGGTACTGCGTTGCGACCCGCCGATCGACCGGGTCGATGCCGCGGCATTCGCCGGGCGGACCCTGGCCGCCGCCCTGCATCGCAGTCTGGAGGCGGCCGGGGTGGGATGCACCCGGTTGGCCATCCACGCGGTTACCGCCGGAGGTGGTGAGTTCAGCCGGGTCTGGCGCTGCGCCGAGCCACTGACCGAGGATGCCACTGCCGACCGGGTGCGCTGGCAACTCGACGGCTGGCTCACCCGGCGGACGGCGGCGCAGCGTCCCACCGGTCCGGTGACCATGCTCCGGCTGCAGCCGGTGGAGGTCGTATCGGCCGAGGCGCTGCAGCTGCCGCTGTGGGGTGGCCTCGGCGCCGAAGACCGGATGCGGGCCCGGCGTGCTCTGGTGCGGGTGCAGGGTCTGCTCGGTCAGGAGGCTGTGCAGGTGCCGGTGCTGTGCGGCGGCCGCGGACCCGCCGAGCGGATCACCCTGACCCCGCTCGGTGACGAGCCGATGCCGCGAGCCGAACCCGGCCGGCCCTGGCCCGGCCAGCTGCCGGGGCCATCGCCGACGGTCCTCTGTGATGAACCGGTGGAACTCGTTGATGCCCAAGGGAATCCGGTGCGGGTGACTTCGCGCGGAATGTTCACCGCAGATCCCATCCGGCTCGACGGTGCGGAGCTGACGTGGTGGGCCGGCCCGTGGGCGGTGGACGAACGTTGGTGGGAGGACGCCGCGACCGGTCGCACGGCCCGGGCTCAGGTGCTGATCGGCGGTGAGCCGCCGCGGGCGCTGCTGCTGTGTTACCGCCGGCGGCGGTGGTACACCGAGGGCGCCTATGAATGAGCATCCGGATCGGCGGCGGCGAGCTGCTCGCGGAACCAGTCCGGCCACGGCTTCTTGTCAAAGGTCGTCGCGTCCACGCAGACATGGACCATCGTCGCCTCGGCGATCACCTCTTCACCCCTGGCGATCACGAACTGACTGCGCAGCGAAGTGTTCCCGGGAGTATCGATGTAGACGCGCACCATGAGTTCGTCGTCGAACCGGGCCGGAGCGCGGAACTGCAATTCAGCCGCGGCGACCACGAGGTCGATACCCCCGTCGATCAGACCCTGATAACCGCCGAGATTCTCACGCAGCGCCTCGTAGTGCGCCATGTCGATCCAGGTCAGATAGTGACCGTTGAACGCTCGGCCCTGCATATCGCATTCGACGTAGCGCACCCGCAGCGGCATCGCCGAGCGTGCGACCGGACTCACTCTTGGTCAGGGGAGAAGTTCGTGATGCCGTCCCAGTTGACCAGGGTCCAGCCGTCATCGGGGTTACCGGTCAGCACGACCTGCGAGGCATTGGGCAGCGGATGGTCCGTCAGCAGGCTGTTCTTGCCGTTGCGCACGTTGAGCAGCGTCCACATCATGATCGCGAACCCACTGGAGAACGCGATCGGCTTGGTCTGACCGCTGTCGTAGATCTTCTGCACCGCCGTCGTGAACGCCCCGTTGAACTGGTTGCCGTTCACCGAGCCGGGGATCCCGAACCGACGGTCGCCCTTGAGCCACGACTGCGGACCGATCAGCAGGGTGCTGGAGGTCTCCGAGATCGGCACGTCCTCGAACCAGCCCGCCGGGATCTCGTTGAGGCCCGGCAGCACCGTCACCTGTTCGTTCAGCGCCTTGGACAGTGGTGCCGCGGTCTGCTGGGAGCGGGTCATCTGTGAGGAGTAGATGCCGTCGAATTTTCCGTCGGCCAGTCGATTCGCCAGTGCCGAGGCCTGCTCCTGCCCGGCGGCTGTCAGCGGTGGGCCGGGGACCGTGGTGGAGGCGATGTTGGCCGCATTGGCTTCGGACTCCGCATGCCGGACGAACGTCAGGGTGATGTTGCGCTGTCCCGAACTGGTGCCCGAACCGCAGGCGGCGAGCAGGACGACGGCAAGCGATGCTGAGACGGCACCGCGGAGATATCTGGCCCAGGAAGCGTTCATAGGAGATAAGGGTGCACTCTCGGTGGCCTCGGCGGGGCGGATTCAGCCACGAGTGCGACGATGGAGATCCCCGACCACCTTCGTGAGGAGCCCGGCAATGGCAATCGACCCCTCGGCCGTCGGCGCGGTGACCGAACCCCGGATCTTTGAGTGGACCGACCGTGACACCCTGCTCTACGCCCTGGGCGTGGGTGCGGGCACCGGCGATCTGGCGTTCACCACAGAGAACAGCCATGAGGTCCCCCAGCAGGTGCTGCCCACCTTCGCGGTGATCTGCTGCACGGGTTTCGCGGCCGCGCCCCTGGTCGGATCGTTCAACTGGGGCACGCTGTTGCACGGCTCGCAGGAGATCCGGCTCATGGCCCCGCTGCCGGCCGCAGGCGCACTCTCGGTGGTCGCCGAAGTCGCTGATATCCAGGACAAGGGCGAGGGTAAGAACGCCATCATCATCCTGCGCGCCCGCGGCAGTGACCCGGCCACCGGTGCGCAGATCGCCGAGACGCTGACCACCCTGGTGATCCGCGGTGACGGCGGATTCGGCGGCCAGCCCGGCCGGCGCGCGGCGGCGCCGGAGTTCCCCGATCGCGAGCCCGATGCCCGCATCGCCCTGCCGACCCGGGAGGACCAGGCCCTGCTCTACCGGCTCTCCGGCGACCGCAACCCATTGCACAGCGATCCGTGGTTCGCCCGGGAGATGGCCGGTTTCGAGAAGCCGATCCTGCACGGGTTGTGCACCTACGGTTTCGCCGGCCGGGCACTGCTGGCCGAGCTGGCCGGCGGCGAGTCCGCGAACCTGACCGCCATGAGCGCGCGGTTCTCCTCGCCGGTATTCCCCGGGGAGACGCTGACCACATCTATCTGGCGAACCGCCCCGGGTCAGGCGGTCTACCGCACCGAGGCCAGCGGGCCCGACGGCGCCACCACCCGCGTCGTCCTCGACGACGGCGTCGCGACCTACACCGACTGAGCCGGCTAGGCCACCACTCCGCCGACCAGGTGGCCGATGGCGAATGTGACCGCCATCGCCAGCGCACCGCCGACCACCACCCGCAGAATCGCCCGTCGTGCCTCAGCCCCGCCGAGGCGTGCGCTGACCCATCCGGTGATCGCCAGGGCGATCAGCACCGCCACGAACGTGACCGGAATCCGGATCGCCGGTGACAGCAACAGAATCGTCAACAGCGGCAGCACCGCCCCGACGGTGAAGGCGATCGCCGAGGAGAACGCGGCCTGCCACGGATTGGTGAGATCGTCCGGGTCGATACCGAGTTCGACGTCGATATGGGCGGCGAATGCGTCGTTCTCGGTGAGTTCGGTGGCCACCGTCCTGGCGGTCTCCGCCGACAGGCCCTTGGCCTTGTAAATCCCGACGAGTTCATTGAACTCGGACTCGGGCTCCTCGACGAGTTCCCGGCGCTCCTTGTCGAGCAACGCCTTCTCGGTGTCTCGCTGGGTGCTGACCGAGACGTACTCGCCGACCGCCATCGACAGCGCCCCGGCGGCCAGGCCGGCGATGCCGGCGGTGAAGATCGGCCCGCGATCTGCGCTGGCGGCCGCCACGCCGACGACGATGCCTGCCGTCGAGACGATGCCGTCGTTGGCGCCGAGCACTCCGGCGCGCAGCCAGTTCAGCTTGCCGCTGATCCCGGCGACGTGCGGTTCGGCCGGGTGGGTATCTGAGGTCATCGCCACAGCCTAGGGCCGGTGACGCCATCTACTAAATCGAATATATGTTCGATACCATGCCCGAGTGGGATGGCACGACGGACCGCCGAGCTGGGCCGAGATGGAGCGGGTGCTCAACAGCAGGCCGCCGGCCGCTCCGCCGTCCGGTCCCGCCGCCGTCGTGCCGTCGCGGTCCGGTCGCCCGCGCCCGGCGGTGCCGTACGCAGAGTTGCACGCCCATTCGGCCTACAGCTTTCTCGACGGCGCCGCCAGTCCCGAGGAACTGGTCGCCGAGGCCGCCCGGCTGGACCTGCGCGCCATCGCGCTGACCGATCACGACGGGCTCTACGGAGTGGTCCGCTTCGCCGAGGCGGCCGCCGAATTCGGCATGCCGACCGTCTTCGGCGCCGAGTTGTCACTGTCCAACACCCCCCGGACTCAGGACCCGGACCCGCCCGGACCGCATCTGCTCGTCCTGGCCCGCGGCCCCGAGGGCTATCGACGGCTGTCCCGTCAACTGGGTGCCGCGCACCTCGCCGGGGGCGAGAAGGGCAAACCGCGTTATGACTTCGACGCGCTGACGGAGGCAGCCGACGGTCACTGGCACATTTTGACCGGATGTCGCAAAGGCCATGTGCGCCAAGCATTCTCCACCGGTGGACCGGAAGCTGCCGCCGACGCACTGGCCGACCTGGTGGACCGGTTCGGGCGGAGCAGGGTCAGTATCGAGCTGACCCACCACGGTCATCCGCTCGATGACGAGCGCAATAGCGCACTGGCCGATCTCGCATCCCGGTTCGGTGTCGGTGTCATCGCCAGCACCGCCGCCCACTTCGCCGGACCCGATCGCGGCCGGCTGGCGGCCGCGATGGCGGCCATCCGTGCCCGGCAGTCACTGGAGGAGGCGGCCGGCTGGCTGGCCCCGCTGGGCGGATCGCACCTGCGTTCCGGTGCGGAGATGGCCCGGCTGTTCGGCCAACGTCCGGAAGTCGTCACCGCCGCAGCCGATCTCGGGGAGCAGTGCGCCTTCGAGTTGGCGCTGATCGCTCCCCGGCTGCCGCCCTTCGATGTGCCCGCAGGCCACACCGAGGACAGCTGGTTGCGCGAGCTGGTGATGCTCGGCGCAGCGAAACGCTACGGGCCCCGCGCCGGTGCCGCGGCGGCATACGCGCAGATCGAACGGGAGCTCGAGGTCATCTCGCAGCTGAATTTCCCGGGCTACTTCCTGGTGGTGCATGACATCACCCAGTTCTGCCGGCGCAACGACATCCTCTGCCAGGGAAGGGGATCGGCGGCCAATTCCGCTGTCTGCTACGCCATCGGGGTCACCGCTGTGGACCCGGTGGCCAACGGGCTGTTGTTCGAACGGTTCCTCTCCCCGGAGCGCGACGGGCCACCTGATATCGACATCGACATCGAATCGGACCTGCGCGAGAAGGTCATCCAGTACGTCTATGACCGGTACGGCCGCGACTACGCCGCACAGGTCGCCAACGTGATCACCTACCGGTCGCGCAGCGCGGTGCGGGATATGGCCCGGGCGCTGGGCTTCTCGCAGGGGCAGCAGGACGCCTGGAGCAAGCACCCCGAGGATGCCCCTGAGCAGGTGATCGACCTTGCCGCGCAGATCAAAGACCTGCCCCGGCATATGGGCATCCACTCCGGCGGCATGGTGATCTGCGATCGCCCGATCGCCGACGTCTGCCCGGTGGAATGGGCGCGGATGGCCAACCGCAGTGTGCTGCAGTGGGACAAAGATGACTGTGCAGCAATCGGTTTGGTGAAGTTTGATCTACTCGGGCTGGGGATGCTCTCGGCCCTGCACTATGCGATCGACCTGGTTGCCGAGCACAAGGGGATCGAGGTCGATCTGGCCCGCCTGGACCTGTCCGACGCCGGTGTCTACGAGATGCTCCAGCGCGCCGACTCGGTCGGGGTGTTCCAGGTGGAGTCGCGCGCGCAGATGGCCACCCTTCCGCGGTTGAAGCCCCGGGTGTTCTACGACCTGGTGGTCGAGGTCGCACTGATCCGACCCGGGCCCATCCAAGGTGGTTCGGTGCACCCCTATATCAAGCGGCGCAATGGTCTGGAGCCGGTCGTCTACGACCATCCGTCGATGGAACGGGCGTTGCGAAAGACGCTGGGAGTTCCGCTTTTTCAGGAACAGCTCATGCAACTCGCGGTGGACTGCGCCGGGTTCTCGCCGGCCGAGGCCGACCAACTGCGTCGCGCCATGGGATCCAAGCGTTCCACCGAGAAGATGCGCCGGCTGCGGCAGAGGTTCTACGCCGGAATGGCCGAACTGCACGGCATCACCGGTGACGTCGCCGACCGGATCTACGAGAAGCTGGAGGCCTTCGCCAATTTCGGCTTCCCGGAAAGCCATTCGCTGTCCTTCGCCTCACTGGTGTTCTACTCGTCCTGGTTCAAGCGGTATCACCCGGCGGCGTTCTGCGCGGCGCTGCTGCGGGCGCAGCCGATGGGTTTCTACTCTCCGCAGTCACTGGTCGCCGACGCCCGTCGGCACGGCGTTGCGGTGCACGGGCCGTGCGTCAATGCCAGCCTCGCGTACGCCACATGCGAGAACGCAGGGTTCGACGTGCGGCTGGGACTGGGCGCTGTGCGTCATATCGGCTCCGATCTCGCCCAGCGCATCGTCGAGCAGCGACAGGAGGCCGGCCGGTACGCGTCGCTACTGGATCTGACCGGCAGGGTGCAGCTGTCGGTTCCGCAGACCGAGGCGCTGGCGACGGCCGGGGCGCTGGGCTGCTTCGGGGTCACCCGTCGGGAGGCGCTGTGGGCGGCCGGGGCCGCCGCGGCCGAGCGTCCCGACCGGTTACCGGGAGTGGGTTCGTCCTCGACGGTTCCGGCGCTGCCCGGTATGAGCGAGGTCGAGTTGGCCGCCGCCGACGTGTGGGCCACCGGCGTCTCCCCGGACAGTTA
>NZ_JBPCSX010000081.1:0-5560 GCF_051006775.1 Mycobacterium sp. | reverse complement strand
CTCGACCTCGCGGACCGTGGGTTTGACATCACGGTCGATGAACGACCGCACGGTCGCAACGAGCAGTGTCTCTTCGTCATTGAGTCCGGGCATCCCACCCAGAATGACAGACTCACTCACTGTGACTCTGTATGGCCACGTCGGCGGCGGCTCTCCGGATCCGATTCCGGGCTCGCGCCCTCCGGGCGGCCCCTACTTCGACGACCTGGTGGTCGGTCAAGTCTTCGACTGGGCGCCGTCGATGACCCTGACACCCGGCGTGGCGGCCGCTCATCAGGCGATCCTCGGTGACCGACTGCGGCTGGCACTGGACGCCGAGCTGGCGCACGCCGTCACCGGGGTTCCGGGTGCGCTGGCCCACCCGGCGTTGGTGTCCGATGTGGCGATCGGCCAGTCGACCCTGGTGACGCAGCGGGTCAAGGCCAACCTGTTCTACCGCGGTCTGACATTCCACCGGTTCCCGGTCATCGGTGACACGCTGTTCACCCGCACCGAAGTGGTCGGGTTGAGGCAGAACAGCCCGAAACCGGGCCGCGCCGCCACCGGGTTGGCCGCCCTTCGGATGACCACCATCGACCAGGTCGGACGGCTGGTGCTCGACTTCCACCGCTGCGCCATGCTGCCGTTGAGCGCGGAGAACACCGAGACCGGTCACGCCGACGACCTTGCCCTGATCGGCACCGACACCGCATCCGTCGACCCGACCATGCACTGGGACGCCGATGCCTTCCGGGCGCGGGTGCCGGGCCCGCACTTCTATCCGGAATTGTCCGGTGCGGTGCTGCGCAGCACCGGCGACGTGGTCAGCTCCGCTCCTGAGTTGGCCCGGCTGACGCTCAATATCGCCGCCACCCACCACGATGCCCGGGCCGGCGGCGCCCGACTGGTGTACGGCGGGCACACCATCGGAATCGCCCTGGCCCAGACCGCCCGGCTGCTGCCGAACCTGGTGACAGTGCTCGGCTGGCAGTCCTGCGATCACACCGGTCCGGTCCATGAGGGCGACACCCTGTACAGCGATCTCCACATCGAGGCTGCCGAGCCGTTGCCTGATGATCGCGGCGGCGTCCTGACCCTGCGGTCACTGGTCTACGCGGCCGGGCAGGGCGAGGGCCGGGAACAGGATCGTCCGGTGCTGGATTGGCGGTTCACGGCCCTGCATTTTTAGCTGGTCCGTTACCCGCGGGTAACCTGTAGGTGAACCCCGGAGACCACTGGAGAGAGCCGGATGACCACCGATCAACCTGTTGCTGAGACGGTCTATGGGCCGGTGCGCGGAGCCGACGACGGCCGGGCAGCAGTCTGGAAGGGCGTGCGGTACGCCGCGCCGCCACTGGGTGAGTTGCGCTTCCGTGCGCCCCAGCCGCCGCAACCCTGGACCGATCCGGTCGACGCCACGGCGTACGGAACGGTCTGCCCGCAGCCGCCGGTGCCGAACTTCCCGATGAACCTGGGCGCCGAACAGGGCGAGGACTGTCTGACGCTGAACGTCTGGGCTCCGCCGGGCACCCAGCCGGGCGCCGGCAAGCCGGTCATGGTGTGGGTGCACGGTGGTGCCTACGTTCTCGGGTCTGGCAGTCAGCCGTACTACAACGGACGGCGACTGGCTGCCGGTGGCGACGTGATCATTGTGACGATCAACTACCGGCTCGGAGTTTTCGGATTCCTGGATGTGCCGGGCGGTGACACCAATGTCGGTCTGCGCGACGTGCTGGCCGCCCTGCGATGGGTGCGCGCCAACATCGCCGCGTTCGGGGGCGATCCGGGGCGTGTGACGGTGTTCGGCGAGTCCGCCGGGGCCGGGATCCTGACCAGCCTGCTGGCGGTGCCGCAGGCGGCAGGGCTGTTCTCGGCCGTGATCGCCCAGAGTTCTCCGGTCACATCGGTCTATGAACGCAGTCGTGCCGAGCTCGTCACCGATGCGGTGCTGAACTATCTCGAGATCAGTCCCGGCGACGAGAAGCGTCTCGGCGAAGTGCCGGTTGCGGCATTGATCGCGGCCACGAAGAAGGTCTTCGACGAGGTGCCGTCCCGAAATCCGGGGACGCTGGCCTTCGTGCCGATCATCGACGGAGATCTGCTGACCGATTATCCGGTCCAATTGGCGCGGCAGGGCAAAACGCATCCGGTGCCGCTGATCATCGGCACCAATCGGAACGAGGCTGCGCTGTTCCGCCTGATGCGCTCGCCGCTGATGCCGATCACACCCCGTGCCATCACCTCGATGTTCAATCAGATCGCCGGTGAGCAGCCGGACCTCCAGTTGCCGACCGAGGAGCAGCTCAGCTCCGCCTACGCCGGGAAGTCCGGATCCGCGCGCGGCCTGAAAATCGCCAGCGACGTCGGGTTCCGGATGCCGTCGGTATGGCTGGCCGAGGGCCACAACAACGTCGCCCCGGTCTACCTGTACCGGTTCGACTACGCGTCACCGTTGATGAAGGCGCTGCTCGTGGGTGCGGCGCATGCCACCGAATTGCCGTATGTCTGGGGCACTCTCGGATCGCCGCAGGATATGACGCTCAAGCTCGGCGGTGTCAAAGCCGCCAGGGCGGTCTCCAGGCGGGTCCGCGCGCGATGGGTGAACTTCGCCGCCACGGCCAAGCCGTCCGGCCTGCCCGGCGAGCCGGAGTGGACCCCGTACCAGGAAACGGACCGTGCCTGCCTGGTGATCGACCACACCGACCGGATCCAGCACGATATCGATGCCCGGATCAGAACGGCCTGGGGTACTGATCCGGTCCATCTGCGCTGAGTGTCAGCCGAGGCCGGGCAGATCCCGGAACGGGGTGTCCCGGTAGGGCTCCGGTTCCTTGGGCAGGCCCAGTATCCGCTCGCCGACGATATTGCGCTGAATCTGGTCGGTGCCGCCGCCGATCGAGGTGAAATAGGCGTTGAGGGTCCGGAAGGTCACCGCGTCACCGACCGGGTTGTCAGGTCCGGCAAGCATGGATTCGGGTCCGACGATTGCGGTCTGCACCCGAGCCGTCTCATGCAAGATCCGGGACATCGCGATCTTGCCGAGCGAGAGCAGTGTTGCCGCCTCCGCGCGGTCGGATGTCGCCTTGGCGCGCCGGGTGTTCCACCGGTTCACTGCTGCATAGCCCTCGACCCGGGCGATCTCCTGGCGGACGAAGGAATCCGCCAGCCGACCCGCCGAGCGAGCCATCCCGATCAGGCTGTCGGCATCGGGCTTGAGATCGCGATTGGCTTTGGAGGTGCGGGCCAGATCACCCATCAGTCGCCGCTCATAGGCCAGCGCCAGTTGCAGAACCGCCCAGCCCCCGCCGGGCTCGCCCACCAGGTTGGTATTCGGCACCCGGGCATCGGTGATGAACACCTCGTTGAACTCGGACTCACCGGTGATCTGGTGGATCGGCCGGATCTCCACGCCGGGCTGGCGCATCGGGAAGATGAAGAAGCTGATCCCCTGATGCTTGGGCACGTTCGGGTCGGTACGGGCGATCAGCAGTCCGTAGTCGGCGGTCTTGGCGAACGATGTCCAGACCTTCTGCCCGTTGACCACCCAGTCCTCACCGTCGCGTTCGGCGCGGGTGCGCAGACCCGCCAGGTCCGATCCGGCTCCGGGCTCGCTGTAGAGCAGGCACCACCGGGTCTCCCCGCGTACCGAAGCTGGAATCAGCCGCTGCTTCTGCTCCTCGGTCCCGAGATCGTGGATGGTGCAGGCCAGTAGATCGGAGCGGTCCATTCCGGTGCCTCGCGCACCGACCTCGGCGAATTCCTGTGCCACGAGGCGTGATTCGGTTTCGGTGAGGTCACGCCCACCCCACCGGGGCTCCCAACTCGGTGCCGACCATCCGGCGTCGAACACCCGGTGGTTCCACTCGGAGCGATCGGAGGCCGGATCAAAATTCTCGGCCAGCCACTGCCGCACCTCGTCGCGAATGCTCATCAGCTCGCCTCCCGCAATCCTACGTAGCGCTCCCGATGCCATGCGGAGTCGCCGAATATCTGCGCGTCGGTACGCGCCCTGCGTAGATACAGATGGGCCGGATGCTCCCAGGTGAAGCCGATGCCGCCGTGCACCTGGATGTTGGTTGCCGCGACGGACACATACGCATCTGCGCAATACGCCTGGGCCACAGCGAGATCGGCCAGCCGGTCCGGCTCGGCGGCGTCGAAGCTCGCCGCGACGTGCCGGGCTGCTGATACCGCAGACTCTGCCTCCAGCAACATATCGACGCACATGTGCTTGATCGCCTGGAAGCTACCGATCGCGCGGGCGAATTGGAAGCGGGTACGCGCGTAATCGGTTCCCATCTGCATGGCGTGCATGGCGCCGCCGGCCTGCTCTGCGCACAGTGCCACAGCCGTGCGATCGAGTGCGGTGTCCAGTGCGGACCGGCCCTTCGAGACGGTGCCGATCAGCCGGGCGGGCGTCTGGTCCACCATCAGCCGGCCTTGACGGCGGGTCCGATCGATGGTGTCCAATGTTGCGACGGATAAGCCGGGCGAATCGCGGTCCACCGCGAAAAGTGCTGTACCTGAGCCGGTATCGGCATATACGTAGAAGCGCTGCGCGTCGTCTGCATCGAGTACGTAGGTCTTCTCTCCGGAGAGTCGCCAGCCGTCACTATCGGTTGCCGTGGTGGCCGGATGCTCCGGTGGACGCGCCTGGCCGGGTTCGGCGAACGCCACCGTGGTGATCAACTCGCCGGCGGCGATCCGCGGAAGCACGTCTGCACACTCGGCCGGATCGTCGAGGGCGGTAAGAAGGTACGGCGTCAGCACCGCTGTCGACAGGTAGGGCGCGCAGAGCAGGGCCCGGCCCATCTGCTCGGACACCACGGATAATTCGGCAGCCCCGGCACCCGCGCCGCCGAACTCCTCCGGGATCGTCAGCCCGAGAAGTCCCATCTCGGCCAGTGCATGCCATGTGACCGCGTCGTACCCCGTATGTTCGGCCATCAGTCGGCGGACCTCGGGCTCCGGTGAGCGCTTGGCCATCAGATCAGACACGGCGTCGCGCAGATCGCCCTGTTCCCGGGTCAGTGACATCGGATCAGCCCTGCTTCAACGCTTGATCGAGACTGGCACACATGCTGTCGAAATATGCCCGAGAAATCGCGGCTTTGGGTGCGATCCCGTCGAAGCCATGGAAGGCGCCCGGCACCTCGTACACCTCGCACGGCACACCTGCGGAATTCAGCCGGGCGGCGTAGGCGATGTCCTCGCGGTGGAAGAGATCGAGTGTTCCTACGCCCAGCCAGGCCGGGGGCAGGCCGGACAGGTCCTCGCGGCGCGCGGGAACCGCTATCGCCGGGTCCGCCCCGCCGAGGTAGGAGGTCCACCCGACCCGATTGCTGGCGCTGTTCCACAGCCGAAAACCTGGATCATCGAGAGCGGGATCGATGCTGCGGTCGTCCAGCATTGGGTAACTGAGCACCTGCAGCACGGGGCTGACCTCCCCGCGGTCGCGGGCGACGAAGGCGCACGCCGCCGTGAGCCCGCCACCCGCGCTCGCCCCGCCGATCGCGATCCGGTTCGCGTCGACGCCCGGTAGTGCCGCCAGCCAGGTCAGCACGCTGTAACAGTCCTCCAA
>NZ_JBPCSX010000080.1:0-3390 GCF_051006775.1 Mycobacterium sp. | reverse complement strand
CCGCGCAGCAGCAGGCGCGCGCCGCAGCCGAGATGAGCCGGCAGTGACCGCCGGGCGGGACATCTTCCGGATCCCGGCCACTGTGTTGTTCATCCTCGGGATCGTGGACCTGATCCGCGGGATCATGCACACCTTCCTGCTGCGTTGGGCCGGCGTGCACATTGCCGGCTTCAACCCGGTCACCACGCCGTCGGATCAGTTCTTCATGTTGGGCGCCTTCGGGATCTCCAACTTACTGACCGGGTTCCTCTACCTACTGATCAGCCGCAAGGCCCGGACACTGTCCCCCTATGTGCTGGCCATCATCCCGGCGACGTACCTGCTCGGCATGATCGGCATCGGGGTCGCGAAGGTGAACCCGCAGGCGGTTTTCGACGGCAAGTACTTCATGACGGTCTACCTCGCGCTGTGCGTGGCGACGGTCGCCGTATTCCTGGTGCAACGAGGTGCACAGCGCAAAAACCTTTGAGCATTGCGAGATTTCGATCCGGGTGTCCAGAGCGGAATGTTGACGGGAAACAAAGCAGGCCAGGCCTTTCAGCCTGGCCTGCTTTGTTGTGGAGCTGCCGGGAATCGAACCCGCTCTAAAATCGCTCTGAACTCCGGAAATGCCGGATCGCGGGACGCTGGAGTGCGTCAGACGACGCGAAAAAACCTGCGGGAACGCGATGGTTGTTGACGGCGTCAACCTCGGGGACGCGGGATTACTGACCCAGCCAGGCCAGCGTCGCGGCGACGAGCGCCTCGGTGCCGATGTCCAGGGTGGGCTGGATCACTGGCGCGTAATGCGGGGAATGGTTGACCGGGATGTCGCTGGCGATCCGGCCGGCTGCCTCAGCGGCATGCCACGCGTCGGCGTCGGTGCCACCGAGTAGCCAGAAGCAGTAGGGGGCATTCACACCGCGGGCGATATCACTGAAGTCTTCGCTGCCCCCGATCCGCGGCGGGGTGATCATCGCCTCGGGGCCCAGCGCCCCGGCCAGTGCCGCGGCGACTTGGGCCGTCACCTCGGCGTCGTTGACGGTCAGCGGGGCCTCCTCGTAGACCTCGATGTCCGGATCACGCGGCGAACCCGAGGCCGCACACTCGGCGATGATGATCCGGCGGATCGAGCCCAGCAGCGTCGAGCGCGTCTCCTCGCTGTAGAAGCGAATGTTGATCAGCAACTCGGCCTGGTCCGGGATGATGTTGGCCTTGGTGCCCGCGTGCAGACTGCCGACCGTCAGTATGGCCGGCTCGCCGGGTTCGATCTCGCGAGCGACAACGCTTTGCAGCCGCAGCACGATGGCCGCTGCCAGTACCACCGGGTCGATGGTGCTCTGCGGCATCGAGGCGTGCCCGCCGCAGCCGTAGACGGTCACCCGAATCGAGGCTCCCCCGGCGAAAGCGGGGCCGGGGATCGCCGCCAGGCATCCGGCCGGCAGCGGCATGACATGTTGACCGAGAGCCACATCGACCGGCCCGGTCAGGGAGGCCAGGCCGTCATCGACCATCCCCTTGGCGCCATTGATCATCTCCTCGGCGGGCTGAAATACCGTGATGAGCGTTCCGCGCCAATGCTTTTGCCCCTGCGCCAGCAGGTGGGCCCCACCGATCAGACAGGCGGTGTGCATATCGTGTCCGCAGGCGTGCATCACCGCCACCTCGGCGTCCCCGTCGATGGGGATGCCCGTCGCGGTGCTGGCATAGGGCAGTCCGGTGTCCTCCTTGACCGGCAGCGCGTCCATGTCGGCGCGCAGCAGCACGGCCGGGCCCTCGCCGTTGCGCAGCACCCCCACCACACCGGTGCCGCCGACACCGGCAGTCACCTCGAATCCACTCTGCCGCAACCGGTCTGCCACCAGTCCGGCCGTGCGGTGTTCCTGATGTGAGAGCTCCGGGTGCTGATGCAGGTCGCGGTAGAAGTCCTCCTGCCAGGCGCGCATACCGTCGGCGCCCGCCATCACCTGATCCACGCTCATGGGCAGATGTTAGGGGGTCGGCGCTCCCCCAGGCGGCGGGACGGCCAGTTGTCCGATCATCGCGCCGACCTGAACGCCGGCGCTGATCGAGATGACCATGCCGATCACGGGGATCAGCGCGGACGCCCCGCGGATGCCTTCACCGAGTTCGGTGAAGGTGACCAGGCCCAGTGAGCCCGGAACCAGCAGCCAGAACGCAGCCCGGAACGTCACGATCACCGGCAGGTCGGGGCGATAGCGCTCAACGATTCTCAGGAGCGGAAGCATCACCGCGGCTGCCACGCCAGCCGCCAGGACAGGGTCCCATCGCAGCTCCACTGCTTTCACGATCGCGTAACTGAGTTCCAACGCGACGGCGATGGTGATCATCAACGTCGGCGATGCGCTGAAGAACAACCCGACACCAACGGCCATGACGACCAGGGCCAGCCACGCCGTCCATCCCGGGAGTTCCTTGGTGGGCAGCGTTGCTAAGACACCAACGTCCGCTCCCACCGCCGCCGCGCCGCCGACCACTCCGAGGGCAAGGGTCGCCCAGATGAGCAATCCGGAGGCGATCCGGCCGCCGCCCGAGATCAGGTCGCCGCCGGCAAGTTCGATCACACCGTTGGTGATCGTGGCCGCCGGGACCAACATCAGCAGCGGGGCGCAGACCGCGTACAGCGGGGCCGGACCCAACCCGACGTGGTGCCCGACGCCGATTACCGCGGCCGAGACCAGGAACCCGCACAGCAACGGCAGCACCGCGGACAGCCGGGGATGACGTCCAGCCCACAACAGCATCAGACCCACGGCCATACCGAGGATCAGAGCAAGGGCGGCGGCCGCGATGCTGGTGCCGAAGACGACGGCGATGCCCCCTGACACCAGTCCGCTGCCCAGAACCGCCAGTGCCGGAGGGTATTTCGGGCCCGAGCTCAGCGTGGACTGAAGCCGCTGACGAACGCCTGCGGGTGATTCCCGGCCCGAAGCGGCGTCGGATGCAATCCTGCCGACCTCGCAAGCCTGGTCCCAGCGCAGTGATGTGGACAGCGGCTGGCTGAAGATGCGCGCGCGTTTCAGCACGGCCGAGTCGGTGAGGATCGCTGACGGAAACACTCCGATGGACAAGGCGCCGGCTTCCTCGGCGGCCCCGACGCGATTCAACGCGTTCTGGATGTCGGTGACGGCGTAGCCGGCCGCGAGCATGGCCAATCCGAGTTCGCCGACCATCTCCTCCGTGGCGGCGGGGCCGGCATCGCTCTTCACCGCGCAATCGTAGGCAATGACACGCAGAAGGCCAGGGTTTGTGGCCCTGGCCTTCTGCTATATCGGTGGAGCTGCCGGGAATCGAACCCGGGTCCTACGGCATTCCCTCAAGACTTCTCCGTGCGCAGTTCGCTATGTCTCTACTTGGATCTCCTGCTCACGCGAACAAGTCAGGATGACG